>JADFOP010000084.1 GCA_022562795.1 Nitrospinota bacterium | reverse complement strand
ATGAGCCACCGGGACGTAGACCGCCTCACCCTCGGTCCAGGCCAGAGCAAGGCCCACAACTTCGGCCCGCATAGGGTCTAGGGAGGTTGTCTCCAGATCGAGGGCAAAGCGTCCCGCCCGCTTCAGGGAGTCGAGCACCGAGGCGAAGTCCTCCCAGTCCACCACGGCCCGATAGGCTCCCGGCGGCGGGGTCTCCCCGAAGGGGGCCTCATCATGTGGGGCAATGCGCTTGATGAGGCTTGAGAATTCGAGCTCCTTAAGAAGCGCGGTAAGGGTGGGCCAGTCGGGCTCTTGCCGCTCAAGGAGGGTAATGTCGAGCTTAAGGGGTACGTCGTCCTTCAGGCGGCAGAGCTCCGCCGAGAGCCGCGCCTGGTCGGCGTAGTGGTCCAGGTTTTCCCTGAGCTTGGCGCCCGAGACCTCCGCGGCTCCGGCCAGGACCGCCTCCAGGGAGCCGAACTGGCCCAAGAGCTTGGCCGCCGTCTTCGCCCCCACCCCGGGCACCCCTGGGATGTTGTCCACGCTGTCGCCCATGAGGCCGAGGAACTCCACGATCCTATGGGGCGCGACACCCATCTTCGCCTCCACCTCCGCCGGTCCGTAGCGGACGTTCTTGAGCGTGTCGTAGACCTCGACTCGGTCGGAGACGAGCTGGAAGAGATCCTTATCGCCGCCGATGATGGTAACCGCAAGGCCCTGTGCCTCGGCCCATCGGGCGGCCGTGGCCAGCGCGTCGTCGGCCTCGTAGCCGGGCACCACGAGCTGGGGGATGCGGAAGGCCTCCACCAGCCTATATATCCACTCGAACTGGGGTACCAGGTCGTTGGGTGGGTCGGGCCGATGGGCCTTGTATTCGGGATAGAGGTCCACTCGAAAGCTCGGGCCGGGCGGGTCGAATGCTATGGCCAGATGCTCGGGCCGCTCCTCTTCGAGGAGCCTGATGAGCATATTGGCGAACCCGAGGATGGCGTTGGTGGGAAGGCCGGCCTTGGTGGAGAGGTATTGACGGATAGCGTAGTAGGCCCTAAAGATGTATGAGGTTCCGTCAATGAGGTAGAGGCGGGCCTGGTCTCTCACGACTCCATACTCACTTGAGCGCGCCGCGGACGATGACGGCCCGGTCGTAGGCGGCGAGCAGGTCCTGACGCGTCAGCATTCCGACAACCCGTCGGGGGTCCTCGTCGGAGACCACGGTAAGCCGGTCGCAATTGGCTGCGCCGAATGCCTCTAGGGCCGCCTGGAGCGTGTCGGAGGGCCTAAGCGTCGCGCCGGGGGGCGTTGCGATATCCTTGGCGATGACCGTGTCGTGGAGCTCTGGCTCGAAGGCAAGGGAGCTGAAATCCTCCAGGGAAATCAGGCCGGCCCACCGTCCCTCGCCGTCCACCACCGGGAAGTCGAGGGCGGCCGATTGGTCCATGAGGCGGCGGATTTCGCGATAGCTCATCTCCTGGGGGACGAGCTCCACCCCGGTCTCCATGGCTTCCCGGACAAATAAGCTACCCAAAACGGAGGCCTCCCGCCCCCGGGACAGGTTGACCCCTCGGCGGGTCAGCTTCCAGGTGTAGACGGAGTCGGCATCGAGGCGGCGGGCCACGGCGACGGCCACCAGGCAGGCGGCCGAGGCGGGCAGCATGAGGCTGACGCCGTCGGTGAGCTCGAAAATGAGCAGTATGACGGTCAGGGGGGCGTGGATGGCGGCGGCCAGAACGGCCCCCATCCCGGCGACGGCGTAGGCGCCCTTCGCGGCGGTCAGCGACGGCAGCAGGCCGTGGAGGATCGAGCCCATCGCTCCACCCATCATCGCCCCGATGAAGAGGCTGGGCGCGATGATCCCCCCCGAGCCGCCGCTTCCAAGTGTGGTGGCTGTCGCCCCCATTTTGAACAGGACCAGGAGCGCCAGAATGTAAAAGGGAAGCTCCCCGCGCAGCGCGGCTCCAAGCGCGGGGTAGCCGTTGCCTAGAACCTGGGGCAGCAAGATGGCGGCCCCCCCTACCGCCAGGCCCCCCAGGGCCGGCTTGAGCACCGGCGGAACCCTCGGCATGGAATCCTCAAACCAGTCCTTAGCGGCGTACAGAAGGCGGACGAAGCCGCTGGCCACAAGGCCGCCCAGCAGCCCCAAGGCGAGGTAAAAGATTATTTCCCAGGGGCTTACGA
>JADFOP010000083.1 GCA_022562795.1 Nitrospinota bacterium | reverse complement strand
TTCAAAAATGCTTAAGGAAAGGAGGTGATACGCAATGGAGAAAGGAACTGTAAAGTGGTTTAACGAGGGCAAAGGGTTTGGCTTCATAGAACGTGAGGAAGGGCCGGACGTCTTCGTCCACTTCTCGTCCATCCAGGGCCAGGAGGGGTATAAGACTCTTAACGAAGGAGATTCCGTCGAGTTCGAGGTTATCGAAGACGATAAGGGCTTGAAGGCTGTCAATGTTGTTAAGGTCTAGTAGCTGAGAGACCAGACCCCCGCCGGTTATCCCGGCGGGGGTTTTCTAAGTGACGATTCCACCTTAAGCCCCGTGTAACGAGAAATTGCCTTCCGTGGGAGAGCTATTCATCCTTGTATGCGAAAAGTTGGAGGCCCCACCCGTGGGCCCTTTGGCTTGACTTTCGCCCTTCCCGGTGCGACAATCAGCTTTGGTTTAGGAAAAACAACCCTCTAGGCCCACCTTGAGGCGAGGGCTCGATGGAGTACGAGGCGGTCATCGGGCTGGAGGTCCACGCCCAGCTCCTTACCCACTCGAAGGTCTTCTGCCGCTGCTCGGCCGCTTTCGGCGCCGAGTCCAACACCCAGACCTGCCCAATATGTACTGGGATGCCTGGTGTGCTGCCGGTCATCAACCGCGAAGCGGTCTCCTTCGCCATCAAGACCGCCCTGACCGTGGGCGCCACCATCCACCCCTTAAACCGGTTCGCCCGCAAGAATTACTTCTACCCGGACCTCCCTAAGGGCTACCAGATATCCCAATACGAGCAGCCCCTGGCCACCGGCGGAAAGCTCGCATTCGAGGTCAACGGCCAGACCAAAGAGATCGGCATCACCCGCATCCACATGGAAGAAGACGCGGGCAAGCTCTTCCACGGCGAGAACCTCGGGGACCCGGAGGCGAGCTTCGTAGACTTCAACCGCTGCGGGGTACCGCTGCTGGAGATCGTCTCGGAGCCGGATCTAAGAAGCCCCGAGGAGGCCCGCCTCTACCTCCAAAAGCTACGTCAGCTGCTACGCTACCTCGAGGTCTGCGACGGCAACATGGAGGAGGGGAGCTTTCGGTGCGACGCCAACGTCTCTATACGGCCCGTGGGCTCCAAGGAGCTTGGGACGAAGGCCGAGCTCAAGAACATGAACAGCTTCCGGCACGTGAAGCATGCCCTGGAGTACGAGGTCGCGCGCCAGCAGGAGGCGCTTGAGGCCGGGGAGGCCATCGTCCAGGAGACCCGCCTCTGGGACCCCTCCAAGTCCATCACCATCTCAATGCGGAGCAAGGAGGAGGCCCAAGACTACCGCTACTTCCCAGAGCCCGATCTCGTCCCACTTGTGGTCGATGAGGCCTGGCTGGAGGAGGTCCGCTCCACTCTCCCCGAGCTTCCCGACGCCAAGCGGGCCCGCTTCGAGAGCGTCTACGGCCTGCCGGCGTACGATGCGGGTGTGCTGACCGCGACCCGGGTCCTGGCCGACTACTACGAGGCCGCCGTCGGGGCCTTTGACGGTGACCCGAAGATGGTCTCCAACTGGGTCATGAGCGAGCTTCTTGGGCTGCTCAACCGCGATGGCAGGGAGATTTCCGAGAGCCCAGTGGACCCGGGGGACCTGGCCGGCCTCTTGCGCCTGATGGCCGACGGCGCCATATCTGGAAAAATCGCCAAGGAAGTCTTCGAGGAGATGTACGCCACGGGTCGGGACGCGGAGGCCATTGTAGAGGAGCGGGGCCTCGAGCAGATCTCCGACGCCGGCGAGCTGGAGACCCTGGTGGCACAGGTTTTGAGCGAAAACCCCGACGCCGTGGAGCGCTACCGAAGCGGCAAGACCCAGATCGTAGGGTTCCTCGTGGGCCAGGTGATGAAAGCCACCAAGGGCCAGGCCAATCCTAAGATCGTGAACGAACTTCTGCTCTCCAAGCTCGCATCTTGAATGGCAGACCACTCGTCGCCCGCCAAGGATGCGCCCCCACCTACCAGGTGGAGCCGCTGGTGGGCCGCCCTCGGCTCGCTCCCCTTCTCCGAGCCCACCGCCCTTCTCGTCTACGGCGCCCTTGTGGGGCTCGCCGCCGGGCTGGCGACGGTAGGCTTCATCGCCCTGCTTCGGCTTACCTCCTGGCTCTTCCTCGTCGAGCTCAAGGGCCTGCTCGGCATTACCGGCGGGCTATCGCTCCTGCTTCTGCCCCTTGTGCTGGCCCTCGGAGGCTTGCTCATCGGCCCCCTGGTTCTCTTCTTTCCGGCCGAAGCCAAGGGGCTGGGGGTGCCCGAGGTCATGGAGAGCGCGGTGCTTCGGGGCGGGCGCATCAGGCCACGAACGATTTTGCTCAGGGCGCTCGCCAGCGCCATCTCCATAGGCAGCGGGGGCAGCGCCGGGCGCGAGGGGCCCATCGTCCAGATCGGGGCGGCGATCGGCTCGACCGCGGGCCGGCTCATCAAGATGAGCCACCGTGGGGTCAGGCTCCTGGTCGGCTGCGGCACAGCCGCCGGAATCGCCGCGACCTTCAACGCACCCCTGGCCGGGACGCTCTTCTCCATGGAGGTCGTCCTGGGCGAGAGCGCCCGCATCGTGCGCATGGACCACGGCGTCGTCATCTGCGAGACGAAGCACGGCCTGATCTGCGCCAACGCCGGAG
>JADFOP010000082.1:835-3031 GCA_022562795.1 Nitrospinota bacterium | reverse complement strand
CCGAACATCGGCTTGCACCTCCCGGTTGGAACCCACAGGGTAGAAGGGCTGGCCGTCGAGTATCCGCAGCAGCACCGTCTGGGCCCCAGCAGGAAGCTCCGAAATCTCATCAAGAAAGAGGGTCCCCCGGTGGGCCAACTCCACCTTGCCCTTCTTGCCGCCCGTAACCGCTCCAGTGAAGGCCCCCTTAGCGTAGCCCAATAGCTCGGCCTCCATCAGATCCTTCGGGATAGCACCGCAGTTGACCACCACGAGCGGCTGATCGAACCGGGGGCTCGAGCGGTGGATGGCGCGGGCCACCAACTCTTTACCCGTCCCCGTCTCGCCGGTAATAAGCACCGTCGCACGGTCGGCACGACCGAGGGTTCCAGCGAGCTCGAAAACCTCCATCATCGAGGGACTGGCCACCACGACCCCCTCCAGGGAAAACTCGTCCCGCTGGAGGGCCCGTCGGCGCACTACCTCCTGCTTAAGGGCGCAGTGCTCCCTGGCCCTCTCCAATGTAGCGTTAAGATGCTCAGTGCTGATGGGTTTGACCAGATAGTCATACGCTCCAAGCTTCATAGCCTCCACGGCAGTGGCTACCTCGTCGACAGCCGTCGTCATAATGACCAAAGTGTCCTGACTTTGCTGGCCCATCGCCTTCAAGACCTCAAGCCCGGATTGGCCTGGCATCCTGATGTCGAGCAGAACCACATCGGGCCTCTCCCGTTTGTAGGCCGCCAGGGCTTGTTCGCCGTCGTAGGCCTCAGTAACGCTGAAGCCATTGTCCTTTAGCAAGTCTCGAAGCGCCTCGCAGAAATCAGGCTCATCGTCTACCACTAATATTTTATTCGTCATATCTTTAATCCTTCTGCGGCCAGTCTGATGACAAAAGACGCTCCGCCGTCAGCGCCATTTTTGGCCCAAATGGTTCCCCCATGAGTCTCGATAATGCCTTGACATATGGAAAGCCCCAGGCCTGTGCCCTCGCCCTCGCTCTTAGTGGTAAAGAAGGGGTCAAAGACCTTCTCCAAGTGCTCAGGGGTGATACCCGGGCCTGTGTCCTCGACCCGGAACTCTACAAACTGCTCACCATTCTCCAGGACACTCTCGGTGCTAAGAACGAGACGGCCCCCGTCTGGCATGGCGTCCTTCGCGTTGGTTAGGAGGTTGAGGACCACCTGCTGGAGCTGGTCCTGGTCGGCTAAGACCGATGGCAGTTCATCTGCGAGCTTAGGCTCCACTTCAATGTTTTGTATCCGTAGACCATGCTCGACGAGGCTGAGAGTTCGCTTAATCGATTCGTTGAGATCGATAAGGCGGAGCTCGGGCTCTCGCTGGCGGGAGAAGGAGAGGAGGTCGCGGGTGATCTTCGTAATACGGTTGGCATGCTTCTCCATGATTCGCAGGTTTCGAGTAACCTCCGGGGGAGTGTCGGGATTGCCGATCAACGTGTGGAGACGCAGAATTATGATGTTCAGGGGGTTTAGTATCTCGTGGGAGACGCCGGCGGTCAGCAGACCCACGGCCGCCAGCTTCTCGGCGGCGACGGCGGAGGCCTGGGTCCGCTCAAGAGCTCTGTAAGCCTGCTTAGTCTCTTCATGGGCCCTCCTTAGCTCTTGTTCAGCCTTCCTACGCTCGGTGATATCCTTGTAGATGCCATGGATGGCGATGACCTCACCTTTTTGGTCGCGGACTTGTGAGACCGTGAGGATGGCGTCAAAGGTCGTCCCGTCTTTCCTGCTGTGACGCACCTCAACGTTACTCAACATCTCGCCTTCGGAAGCCCGCCTCATATGCTCCGTTATCTGTTCTAAATCGTCGGCCTTCTGAAGTTCAAGGAAGTGGCGGCCTAGGACTTCCTGGGCCGTCCAGCCGAACATCCGCTCGGCTCCGGTGTTCCATGTGAGAATCGTCCCTTCCCGGTCGAGGGCAACGATGGCATCCCCCGCCTCTCCGACCAGCTCTTGGTAGAAGTCGTGTGCATCCTGAAGCTTGCCGTAGAGCCGGGAGTTGTTCAAGGCGACAGCTGCCTGAGATGCCAACAAGCTACATAGCTCTACCAATTGCGGACTGAATGACACCACGTTGCCTTCGTCGTCGAGGGCGTTGATTAGCTGGATCACTCCAAGCATCTCCTGCTTAGGGCTGAGAAGAGGTAGGGTCAGGATGGAGGTCGAGGTGTAGCCGAAGGGCTCGTCCACCAACGAGTGG
>JADFOP010000082.1:0-825 GCA_022562795.1 Nitrospinota bacterium | reverse complement strand
TAGAGCAACATAGCCTGCGATGCTATTAGCATCAATAGGCAGAGACATATCGGGAAAGGGGGGCCAGGCAGCGGGCGGGCGTTTGGCCAGGGTGTCGCACTGGACAACCCGGAAGGAGAGCGCCCCATCCTCAAGGAGGTAGAATGTCCCGGCGTCACAGTTGGTAAAGGAGCGGGCTTCGGTGAGAATCCGCTCAAGGAGCAGGTCCCATGAGCTCTCACTGGTCAACGCGATGGCAATCGTGTTGAGGCGTTTAATTAAGTCCCAAATGTCATGTGAGCCCATAAATCTCTTCCGAGATATGCGTTGTGAATATGGGAGGCGGGGGTAACTATTCCCTCCACCAAGAAATAAGCCCCGCGCTAACCCCCCAATATGGCAGCTTGCCCGAAACGGCTACGGATTACTAACACTCCCTCTCTTCTCGGGGCAGCATCGCGCCTTTTCTTGGCAACGTGAAATCGGACTAATCGGATGGGGTAAAATAAATATACCTCCATGGGCGATGAAATACAACAAGCATTTTTTAGTTGCGCCAATCACAGGGTATTACCCCTTTCATTTTCAACGGGATAGGGGTAAATCTGGGTGAAATACGACCTTTTGCGAAGTGGCCAGGCAGCATGGAAGGTCGTTCCGAGGGGCAAGGGCAGCCTCTTAAGCCCAGATTATGCGGCAGCTTCCTAGCCAAGACCTAAATCCCTTCTTCGGCCCACCTTTGGTCACACGTTCTAATATGCATGTTGAAATCTGGCCGGATCGCCTCTTTTTGGCTTTCACCATTATCAAGCATTCGCCTAGCCCCCAATTTTGCAGTTTTGTCCC
>JADFOP010000081.1 GCA_022562795.1 Nitrospinota bacterium | reverse complement strand
GTTTCTTTTTCACTTTACCGCATATCCGTAAAGGGTTCTGGTTCCCAGCTTCCCGGACATTTGATCCGAGTGAGGCCACCTGGCACCACTGAGGAGGTGGTCGGCGGCCCGGCGTCTCTCCTTCCCCGCCCCAGACCCCTCTGCCCCGGCGTCCACAGGTCGTGTCGGGGTTCCGCCTTAGGCGGAGCCGACCTGTCCCCGCCCCTATTTTGAGCAGACCCTACTCATCGGATTCGTTTTCCAATCTTTTCGACTTGTACTCAGAAATAACGGCCTCCAAAATCGACGCAGCAACTTGAGATGGACTCACGGAAACACCGCCCATGTCCCAACTTTTCGAAATGGACTCTAACTCTCTCCAACTCTCTTCTGAAAACCGAACCTTTCTGACGACGTCCAACTTCTCAATGGTTGGACGCCCGCCACTCGAAGAAAGGTGAGACTTGAGCCACTCTCGGAGCTCATCTAAAAACGGTGGCGCAAAGTAAAAGGGAATACGAACGGATTCATGACGCGAAGCCCCTGTGATTTTCTTAACCTTTGATGGGGTAACTAGCTTTTTTGGCATTATCGTTCTCCTATTAACCCTCTTCTATATCAATATAATACATCTCCCCATCTAGAACGAACGCTACACTCCGTTGAGCCGTCTCTCTCCCAAATTCTTTGAGGAACCCTGAAAGTTCCTCTAACGCCTGTTCTGTTAGCTCCTCTTTCGTGACAAAGGAAACAACCATCCGTGTCTGCTCTAACATCACGCCCGTCGTCATAACCTCTTTGTCATCAATCCTACGAAAAGACCCCCGCGATGGGTACGAGGTCGCCCCTCGAAAGAGTCGCCCTTGAAGTTCGAGCGCTTTTATCTCCCATGGTTCAACGTCGAATTCATTTTCATCTTTGTCCTTATTGGGAAGAAAGGAAATGAATACATGGTCATATCGTACCTCGAACCACTCTTTAATCCAGTCGCGCCAGATTTCCATCGGAAAATGAATATACTACTTTCTGCACCGAAAGTCAACGTCGTTAGGTATGTCTAATATGGGCTGCGGCTTAGCAGATACGCGCACCCGATTAACGAGCCGCTGTCCGCCTAAAAAGGTGTCGGGGTTCCGCCTGGGGTCCGCCTGAGGCGGAACTACCCGATATGCGCTTCACCCCCAAGCGGTCGCAGGTTCAAGTCCTGCATCGCCCACCATCTTCTCGACTTATGTAGGGACAGCCTTTATGGCTGTCCGGCCTTTAGGACAAGGAGGCGTGTCGGGGTCAGGGGCGACCCCGACTACCCCGTATGCGGACAGGGACAAGCCCTGTCCCTACACAGCCCGTGGGTGCGGGCTTTTCGTTTAGCAATCCGCGGCGGCGCGCAGCTGGGCGGCGTTTAGAGAATAGATGCGGGCGAAGCCGCCGATGTAGCGGGCTTCTTCGGCGACGAGCCGGAAGAGGACGAAGTCGCTGAAGCTGAAGAGCTGCTCCGCTTCCGGGAGGCGCTCCAGGTAGAGGCCGCGGGCGGCGTCGTATCGCGCCGTATCGCGCTCCACCTCTTCGACGACGCCCTGCACGGTGATGCGGGCGAGGGTCTGGGGGTCGCCGATGCCGGTGTCCGGCTCGCTGATGGCGAGCGAGGCGTGGGGGTCGCCCAAGAGATTTTGCGTGTGGGGCGCAAGCCGGCTTAGATGGAGCACAAACCCGGAAAAATCCGGCTCAGGGGCGTAGGCGACGAGGGAGGCGAAGGGCGCCCCTTGCTTTAGTGTGGCGAGGGCGGCCCAGCGCTGGCTCCGGATGAGACGGGCCACGGCTGCCTGATCGTGAGTCTCCATAGATAGGCTATCATAGCACAGACCCTCCAAATCCCTCCTGGCTTGCCAGCAGCCTGGCTTGCCAGGCGGCTCGCCACCCGGCATCTTCCCCTCCCCTGGACAAACCCAATCACAGACTGCATACTAAGCGGAAGAGCCCCCGGTGCGAGAAGGGGCGAAACTTAGGATATCAACTTTGGACGGCCAATCCCCTGTTAAGGTCTGCGGGGGCACGGCTCTTCGAGGAGCCTCGTCGCCGATGAGTGACGCACCCAAACCGGAGCGCCCCATCACAGAGAAAGGCGCTCCCATGACGTGGTGGGAGGCGATCTACCTGCCGGAGATTTTCCGGGGCCTGCGGATCACCTCGCGCCACTTTTTCTCAAACATGACGGGACACATCCTCCAGCTCTTCGGCCGAGGGAAGGACCGGCAGCCGGCTGTCACCATTCAATACCCGGAAGTGGTCCGGGAGCTGCCCGAGCGGACCCGCACCCTGCATCGGCTGACCAAGCGGGAGGACGGCTCGCCCCGTTGCGTGGCCTGCATGATGTGCGAGAGCGCATGTCCGGCCTTTTGCATCTACATAACGGCGGGCGAGCACCCCGACCCGACCATCGAGAAGTACCCCACTCGGTTCGAGATCGATCTCAGCCTCTGCGTCTTTTGCGGCTTCTGTGTGGAGGCCTGTCCGGAGGACGCCATCCGAATGGACACGGGGATTGTGGAGCTTTCAACCTACCGGCGTGAGGATTTGCTGCTGACCATCGATCAGCTCCTCGCCCTGGAGCCCATCGATCGCACCAAACAGCGCTCCATGCGGCCCATCCCGCCTAGGAAGGGCGACGGGACGTGGAGCCCGCCTGGGGTGGAGCTCCCAGAACACCAAAGGGCCGGGCCGCCCCGTCTGAGCGACGACCCCGAGTTGGTGAGGTCGGACCTTCCCACGAGCCCGTAGCCTCGTAGACTTATACCACCCTCTTCTTTTCCCCGCCCCATAGACTTTCCTCAAAACGCCTGAACCCACTCGTGGAGCTCGTAGCCGGTCCAGATGCCCCCCGTCCAGTATGGGTCTTCCTCGATGAGGCGGCGGGCCTCGGCCTCGCCCTCGACCTCCAGGATGGCGAAGAGCTTCGTTACATCCTTCGTCGGCCCGATGGTCACCACCTTTCCCTCGTCTTTGAGAGCCTGCAGGCGGGCCAGGTGCTCGGCCCGGTATGGCTCCCTCTTCGTTACGGCATCCTCCGCGTAGATCCCGATGACTACGTATTTCGGCATCTGTTGAACCTCCTTATTACTTATGGCGAAGATTTA
>JADFOP010000080.1 GCA_022562795.1 Nitrospinota bacterium | reverse complement strand
TTTGTATTTGCCAAAAGGCAGGTTGCCTCTATCCAGGAGGCGGGGGTGAGTTGCAAGACGTTTTTCGTGCCCCCAAGGACCGTACCTGCGAGAGTTGGCGGGACGGGCATGGCGTTTGCCGCCAAGACCGTCGCATTAACAGCCAAGCAGTGGAAAAAGTTTCGAGGGGAAATACGGACGTTCAAACCTCACATAGTCCATGTACATTTTGGCGCGTTGCCAGCCCTATTTTGCACAATTTCAACGAAGCTGCCCGTCGTGGTGACCTATCGTGGGTCTGATCTGATTCCAAGCCCAGGCATTCCCCGATTTCTATGGGCCGCGGGGATGCTCCTTTCCCAGCTCGCCGCCTTGAGGTCCAGCCGAATCATTTGTGTGAGCCAGGAGCTAAAAAGCAGGCTCTGGTGGGGAAAAAGCCGCACAACGGTCATTCCCACCGGCGTTGATACAATGCTCTTTTATCCGCTTCCCCGGGAGCAGGCGCGATCAGAACTAGGATGGGGGGAGAACGAGCGTGTGGTGTTATTCAATTCCGGTAGGACACCAGTTCGTAAGCGGTTGGACCTGGCGCAATCTGCCATTGATGTTGCCAGGGCTCTCTGTGGGGAGATCCGCTTCGTCGTCTTAGACGGCGCCGTGGAGCCGAATCTCATTCCCACTTTGATGAACGGGGCTGACAGCCTCTTGGTCACGAGCGATTCCGAAGGTTCGCCTAATATTGTGAAAGAGGCGTTATCATGTAATCTCCCCGTAGTGACAGTTGATGTTGGGGATGTGCGAGAGCGGTTGGCCAATGTGGAACCGTCGAGGATTGTTGAGCGGGATCTCCATCAGATTGGAAGGGCTCTCGGAGAGATTCTTATGAAACGGGATCGATCCAACGGCCGTGAAGCAATACAGGAGGTGACGCAAGAGAGGGTCGCGACGCGAATTCTTGCCGTCAATGGTGATGCCCTGAGTGAAAATTGAAAAAAACCTGTGGCGCCGACTGCATCGACAGCCTACCGGCGGAGGAAGCGACAGATGTCCGAAGGTTCGGCGGTAGGGGTCGCCGAGAGCATTGTCTTTAATATTAAGAGCGCCCGCCTGTCGAAATCTATACCATCCCGTTACCTGCTCGTCACCTGCTTCCGATAACATCTCCAAGCAAGTCGGCCAATCAAGCCCTTCGTCTTGGTGACGCATCAGTCATCAAAAGGGCGTATTTCACGATGTAATCGTAACTCGTGACCGTTGGGGCTCAGGGGCAATAACTGTTGAAATATGCACTTTTCGGCCTAGTAGCCGGAGTTAAGACTATCTGGGATAATCGAAACTTGGAATAGGTGCTTCCACTGTACAGCTAGGTAATGTAGGATTTCACACACGGCACTTCTCAATTCCAAGCTCACAGTATCGTAGGAAGCTACGAAGCTAACATTGGGAATGGAGGGCGGACCTTCGGATTGTGAGAACCATTGCACCTAATTTGGGTTCTGTCATTTATTCATAACCTAAGGGAGTGAGTTCTTTTGCCAGGCGGAGAGGATATCTTGAAAGGAACACAGTCGAAGAGCCATGGGCGGACCATCTCCCGGACGTCAGTGCTTCTGCTGGCCGTAGTGTTGGCCGCGGCCCTCGCCTTGCGGCTCCTTCACCTCTACGCCGTGAGCCAGACGGCCTTCGTGGATTTCCACCAGGTCTTCACCGCCTCGGACATGCATACCAATTGGCAGTGGGCCAAGCAGATCGCCGCCGGCGACTGGCTCGGGCGGCCGCCATATCACCCCTTCGGCAATAAATCGAAGCGGATCACTTCGAGAGAGACCTGGGAACGCTGGTGGGGTGGACCGATGGTCTTCAAGCAGTCGCCCCTCTACCCCTATCTTGTGGGGAGTGTCATCGCCCTTGGGGGCGAGCGACCCATAATGATGCGCCTCCTGCAGGTACTGCTCGGCGTGCTGGATTGCTGGCTGCTCTACGCCATAGGCCGGCGGCTTGGAGGCCATCGGGCCGGTCTCTTCACCGCGGGGCTCGGGGCCGTATACGCGCCCTACATCTTCTACTCCGCCATCATGCTCCGAGATATCCTTCTCGTACCCCTCCAGTCGGGCCTCCTTCTAAGCCTACTGCGGTGGGACGAGAGACCCACGGGTGGCAGGGCCCTCTTTGCGGGGGCGCTCCTCGGCCTTTGCCTGCTTGCCAAGGAGGTGACACTGCTCCTTGTGCTCCTCTTGGCGGCCTGGGGGGTGTGGAAGGCCGTCCGCGGGGGGGCGGCCCAACGTCGCACCGCCTTGGGAATAGTCCTTGGCTTTGCCCTGTCTGTGTCGCCCCTCGTGGCGCGGAACATAGCCGTCGGGGCCCCCGCGCTGGCCTTGTCCAACCGCTTCTCCACAACCTTTATCCAGAGCTTCGCCGCCGACGGCCACCCGGTGGGGCTCACATATCCCAATTCAACGAAAGCTATCATGGAGGCCTCCGAGGGCCATACGTGGCCGGTGGTCCGCGAGACCCTGAAGACCTACGGGGATGACGTGGTGGGAGGCCTGCTGCGTAACCAGGCAATCAAGCTCCGTGCCCTGGCAAGCCCATTGGAGATTCCCAACAACGTGAACTTTTACTACGGGCGGGAGCTCTCGGCCGTGCTGCGGGCCACCCTGCCCTTCGGCCTCCTTCTCCCAATCGGCCTGGTGGGGCTCGCTCTAGGCCTCGCCCCGGAGACCCGTCGGAGGTTCGCCCTCATCTGGCTCTTCACCCTCTTCGCCGTGGGAGCGCTTCTGGGCTCCTTCGTGCTCTCGCGCTACCGCCTGCCCCTGGCTGGGGCTCTCATTCCGGCCGCCGGATACGCTCTTGCCTGGATGGTGGAAAGGGCTCGCGCAGGAGCCCTCCACAAGGTCGGTGGGGCCGTAGCCGCCTACGGCCTCCTGACCATCGTCGTCTATTTCACCACCTTCCATCTGAGCCTCACCCGCCCGACGGACTACTTCGTCGCCGCTAGAATCTACCAAGAGAGGGAGGAGTACGACCGCGCGGCGGCCGAGATCGAGCGGCTACTCGGCAACATTCAGGGAGACCGCCGATATTGGACGCTCGATTTATACGCCCGCAGAAGGCTTTGGGAAATCAATTTCCTCAGGGATTTGGAGCGTGCTGTGGAAGCCCCGTCTGCCAAACCTGCCCCACCAAGCGCAGGTGACCGTCGGTAACGATGGGGCGCTTTTCGAAAAAAGCGACCGGCCTGATCCCTTAACCTAAAGAGACATCTCTTGTCGAGAGTCTCGAATCAGATTCTCGCCCACACAACCAAAGCCTTCACCCGATCTATCGGTTATGGGGTTACCGATCAGCCGGAAGGGTTCCAACATAGACCTTGGAGCTGAACGGTGCAACGATTTGTTGGCAGGTTCGATTAT
>JADFOP010000079.1 GCA_022562795.1 Nitrospinota bacterium | reverse complement strand
CGCTCGTTGACCTCACTCTTCAGTTGCTCGTGGGCTGCCTTCAGTTCATCGGTCCGATTCTGGAGCTGACTTTCCAGGGTCTCGCGGACCTTTCCATGCTCCTCCTCGGCCCGATGGCGCTCGGTGACCTCACCCTTCAGTTGCTCATGGGCCGCCTTCAGTTCATCGGTCCGATTCTGGAGCTGACTTTCCAGGGTCTCGCGGACCTTTCCATGCTCCTCCTCGGCCCGATGGCGCTCGGTGACCTCACCCTTCAGTTGCTCATGGGCCGCCTTCAGTTCATCGGTCCGATTCTGGAGCTGACTTTCCAGGGTCTCGCGGACCTTTCCATGCTCCTCCTCGGCCCGATGGCGCTCGGTGATATCCTCAAAGGCGAGGAGAATAAAAGCGGTTGCCTCGTTATTCCGAGAGATGCGATGGGCATTGAGCAGCATCGCCCTACGCCCGATCGTCGGAAACTCGTGGTTCACCTCAAAGTCCTGGACCAGGGTGTCCCTCGGGAGCACCTCCTCCAGCAGCACCCGCAACCGGGGAATGTCCCACTGGTCGTTGCCCATCTCGTAGATGAGGTGGCCATCCACCTCCTCCGGTGGAACCTGGAATGTCTGGTAAAAAGACTGATTCGCCGATACCACGCGTAGGTCCCTATCGAGGACTACAAAGGGTTCCCGCACCGTCTCCAAGACGGTTTCGGCGTAGGCTTTGGATTCCTGTGCTGCCAACTTTAACCGCTTGAGTTGGATGCCAGATGTTTCCATCAAATCAGCAAGCCGTTTAGCAATCCTTTGGTGTCTTGTTTGATCCATTCTTACCACCATATTTAGAAGCGGTTATTTTGTTTTATCTTCATCTTATACTTCCCACCCCCTTCGTCAGCCAGCAGGCCGGGGAGCAGCTTCATTCGAAGTAATGAATTACGCCTTGCTTTTATCGCTAGCTTCATTGACGCATTACCACTCTTGAGGTAAGTGCTATCCGCCACTGACTGACCAAGGGCTGCAGCTGCAACACTCACTAACCTCCTCCTCTACTGAATGAGCACGGGGGCGGAGACGCTGTTGTTAAGCGCGACGTCGTCCCCGCCCACGACAATATTCTGGGCGGTAAACTCCACTATCTCGACGGTTAAGTGGCGGCTGCTCACAGCTCCTGTGAGCTGAAATCCTGTGATTATGCCCCCCACCAGGTCAACCACGCGGTAGATGGTGTTGGCCCCCTGTTCCGTGACCTGATCGAAGACGGGAAAGAGCACCGTGTCGCCGTACCGCAAATTGATGGCCCCGTTAAGGGAGCCGCCGGATATGCCTGGGTCGCCTTCCACATTGATGTAGCCTGTACTTTCGGGAATGATGAAAATCCCATCGTAGCCGTTCTCAATCCAGTAGGCGGTCTCGGCGTTGGAGTTGCTGCCCCCGTCCAGGTCGAGGATGCCGAAGTTGCCAGGGCTCCAGGAGTGAGGATAGATGTCGATTGAGTTTCCGATGTCGTAGTACCCATCCCCATCGGGATCGACCATGTCTTCGTGGATGCCGAACGGCATCAGGTTGCCTGGGCCCGTGCCTACAACATGATGATCTAGCGTGGTAACAGCAACGGCTGCCGCCTCCATCGACTCCCTGCCCCAAATGCGCGCGAAGATCGTGGGCACCGGCCCGGCCGCCGTCCCGGCGGACCGGCGAATCTGAACTCGAAGCGTCTCAGGGCCAAGGACGGTTACCTCCACGGCATCGGTCTCGGGAGACGGGATGTTGAGGCGAAATTGGCCGTCCTCTGTGGCGAAGGCCACGGCCATAGTCTGAGCAGAATCTTCACCGTTGATAACCAACTCTACTACCCCCGCCAAGGCTCCCGCGTCGGCCGCGTTCTGAAGCTCGCCGCGGACGACAAAGAGCACGCCAAGGTCTATCACCAGGGCGGCAAAACCGATGAGAACAGCGAGGAACACCGCCACCACGACGCCAACAGCCCCACGTTCGTCACCAAGCAGACCGGGCAACGACTCCCCATGGGGCAATAAATTACGCCTTGTTTTTATCGCTACCTTCATTCACGCATTACCGCTGTCGAGGTTATAGTAATCCCCTCTCCCCAGGTGGAGTTTCCAGCGATCATCTCCAGCAAGGCCCCGAGAGGGGTCATGTATGCAATGTTGTAAGATATTGTCACCCGGTGGGCCTGAGCGGTGGTAGTGCCCACAGGAATGATCACGATCGTCTGGCAGATGCTCGAGTAGCCTATCGAAGGGCTGGTGGCACACGATGCCGTAGGCAATGGGATGCCCGCAGGGGCTAAAATTCGATTGGCTGCCACGGTGTAGGGCTCAAAGTCCGTAGCCGAGGCCCGAGCGGCCTCCCGTGAAGCGTTTGTAATAACTTGATGGCTGTATAAGACACGGCCAAACTCGATAATGCCCATCAGGATGACCATCAGAAATGGCAGCACCAGGGCCATCTCAACTGCGGCGGCCCCTCCGTCTGCCGAAACTAGGCGGTGCACCCGGTGCAGCATAACCTTGCGGACCGGTCGTTCGCCCCCTCGACATGAGATCTCTGTGTGGTAATTCATACCCTCAAACCAAATGAAAAGCCTAGTCACCCACTTTTAGAGGAAACTCGGCTTAGAAAGACTCCTAAATCGCTGACCTTACCTTCCTGGTCAGCATTTTTAGGGGTTCGGTTAGCCCGTCTGTCGTCACACATTTAACAAGACAATTGGTGTGACGTGGACCGTCCCGTTACCCCCGAAGCATGTATCGCAGCCACAAAAAAAGGGAGCCCTTTGGCTCCCTGACTTTTACTAATTCAATTATCCCTAACTCGCCGCTAAATATAAACGATACTGACAACTTTGTCAAGATATAAATTGCAGGGAGGTGGGAAGTCAGGGCGAAACCCACCTCCCGGCGTCCCGCCGGCGGGACTTACATTAGGCCCTTTGCATTTTTCATCGGCCATTGTCGTTCTAGTCTATACGCAAATTTGGTGCCACAGTGGAGCGTCGCCTCCCTCCCAAGAACTTTTTCATGCCGATGGTCTGGGAACTATCTGATAAGAAAGGACTTGACTATAGACCAGCGACGGGACGACGTGTCAATTTGTTGAGATGAGATTAGTGCCGACACATGTTTAAATCGTACACCGAATGTATGATTTGATAAAGGCAGGCAAGGGAAAGGCCTTTGTAATGTGAAGAGAATAGGAAGGATCTATTATCCCAGGAGACTTTGACTTCAGCTAACCTACGGAAAAGTAAATATTACAAAAGAAATTACCCTTCTGCCGGTCAGGCCATCAAATATGCCATGGGGGTTAGTCCGGCTGAGCAGAATGGGAACGGGAGGCCCTCACAACGGGGTACGTTATTGTTGCCGATTCGGAGGGACGTAGCATATTTGGTTAATCCAGATTAGCCCACAACCTTGTTTTAGAAACCGTTGACACCCCCCGAGCCCTGTGATAATGTACGCTTTTGATTTTTATGCATCTAGCGTGATTTTCCGATGCGGGATAGGAGGCGTTCCTTGCTAACCGACGCAGCCCTCTCTCGTGTTCGCAACATTGGCATCATCTCCCATATCGACGCCGGCAAGACTACCGTGACCGAGAGGATGCTCTTCTACGCAGGTGCGAGCCACCGTATCGGGGAGGTGGACGACGGTCGGGCGACCACCGACTTTATGCCCCAGGAGCGAGAGAGGGGCATCTCAAT
>JADFOP010000078.1 GCA_022562795.1 Nitrospinota bacterium | reverse complement strand
AGCATGGCCCGAAGCGCTCCCGATGAGTGCCCCCGCGCCAGCTCCGAGGGCGGCGCCTCCCAACGTCGTCTTTTCAGTCGTGGTGAACTCTCGCCCCGCGCATCCTGTCGCAAGTAGCAGTGCGCCGATGGCCAATAACACAATTGCTCGATTCTTCTCTTTCATGGTTCAAGTCCTCCCGGCGTGTGCTTGTTGGGGAGCGCCTTCATAATCAATGTCTCCCTGCGCCCGCCTTTAAGTTATCCTACGGCCTTGTCGAGGTACGGTAATACGCCAATATAATCGAAGTATTAATCACAGCAGGATCCTTCCGGCACGGCACTTTCAATCGCGGAGCCCACATTGGCGAACACGTTGTTCAGCGTGTTACCAATTCTCTGTACAGCAAATACTATAACCGCTGCAATGAGGGCTATAAGCACAGCGTACTCCACAGCCGAGGCTGCTTCATTGTCTCTTATCAGTAATTTAAGAAGCCTAATCAAGGGGTGTATTCCCTTCTAATCAGCTAGAAGCGATATATATATATTTCAGCAAGAACGGTGCCACCCTCAATCGTCGCCTTACTATTTTAGCACCCTGGCAGAGTAATATCCTTGTAACTGATTAATAATAAATGAGAGCGGCTCATGAGCCGAAGGTGTGGCATCATGCCAACGAGGCCCCTCAGGGACCGAGAAACCCGGTGGGCTTGTATGGCTTGCTTACAGGATTGATGATTTGCTCAAAGGAGGCCAGGTTCGATTATCCCAGGTAATCTTAACTCTGGCCCAGAAGGGGAAAGGGGCATATTTCAACAGTTATTGCCCCTGGAGGTTAAGGGTCGCATAGGGGCAATTTCATCGTGTAATCGTTTAAAAAGCGATAATATTTAAACTATCTTTCAATTTCCATATCAAATCTTGGGGATTTCGAACCAACATACCTTATTGGTCATCGTTCCACGTGTCTCACCTATCAAGCCACCTCCAGGACGGCGGCGCCGCTGATCTCACCCGCCTTGAGCGCACCGAGCGCCTCGTTCGCCTCGCCAAGGGCGTAGCGCGTCGTTTGGGTCGTTACGGGGATGGCGGCGGCGAGCTCGAGGAACTCCTCGCCATCTCTACGGGTGGAGTTGGCCACGCTGCGGACCGTCCGCTCGTGATAGAGGTGGGCGGCGTAGTCGAGCTCTGGGATGGGCGACATGTGGATGCCCGCCAGGGCGAGGGTGCCGCCTTTATCCAGCGCCCGAAGCGCCTCGGGCACGAGCCAGCCGGCGGGGGCGAAAATTATGGCGCTATCGAGCTTCTCGGGCGGCGTCTCCTCGGCCCGGCCGACCCATGCCGCCCCGAGCCTGCGGGCGAGCTCCTGGTGGGCGGGGCTTCGGGTGAAGACGAATACCTCTAAGCCCCAGTGGCGCGCCACCTGGATGGCTAGATGGGCCGAGGCCCCAAAGCCGTAGAGCCCGAGCCTGCGGGCGCCCTCCGCCTCGCTCAGCCGCAGGGCCCGGTAGCCTATAATCCCCGCGCAGAGCAGCGGAGCGGCCTCCTCGTCGGCGAAGGCTTCGGGTATGGGATAGGCGAAGGCCTCGGGAACGACGGTGTACTCGGCGTAGCCCCCGTCAACGTGATAGCCGGTGAAGCGGGCCCCATCGCAGAGGTTCTCAAGGCCCCGGCGGCAGAAGGGGCACGCCCCGCAGGTCGAATGGAGCCACGCCACGCCGACCCGCGCGCCCTCGGCGAACCTCGACGAGCCCGCCCCGAGCCTCTCCACCCTCCCGACCGCCTGGTGGCCCGGCACGAGGGGGCTCTTCGGAAGCGCGAGATCGCCCTCGACGGTGTGGAGGTCGGTGTGGCAGACCCCGCAGACCCCGACCCGGATAAGGACCTCGCCTGGGCCCGGCTCGGGGACGGGGAGGGAGGCCTCCTCCAGGGGGCTCTCCTCCACGGGCTTCACTGCTCGTAGGACCATCGCGCGCACGGGGGCCTCCTCGCCCTGGCGCCTGCGGGCAATCGAAGCCCGCATCCGCCCCTTCGGCCGAAATCAGGTCTTAAACCCTTATTATACAACAGCGCGGGCGCGGAGGCCCGCTGGAGGCGGAGCTGGCGACCCCCAATCAGGGTAGGGCGGAACTACCCGGTATTATGCTGTAGGGACGCCCCTTCATGGCTTGACCCATATCCCTCTTGGCAACCTCTCACAGTCGGGGTACACTCTCTCAGAGGACACCCAGGACCATGACTCACTACCTTAATCATCCTGTCGTGGAGAAGCGGGAGATGCTACGTATAGATGGGATAATCGTAACTAGTGTGTTTCTTTTCCCTCCAGTTTTTGATAACCTGTGGAGCAAATCTTTAGCACATTAATCTAGCCTTCTCCCCAGATTGTTCGTAGAGGCATACCTGCTATGAGAGGTAATGGAGGCGAGTTATTCATCGCTGCCTTGGCCTTCTGCTTAGTTATTGTCTTGGGCCTACCATTATCTGTGACCCCAACATCGGCGGAGGGGGCCTCGAGAGGGAGGCAACTATGAAGCTCACATCACGGGAACTTTGGACGGTTATTCACGGCATGGTGCTAGGCGCCGTTTTCCTACTGGCCTTTGCCGGTGGCCTGGCCGGACTGTGGAGCCTTCGACCCGAGTGGGTTACGGTACCCGGAATGCATGAGCGATTGCGTCGCTTAATCGCCGGCACATGGGTCATGGCTATATTGGCTTGGCTGACCGTCATCACCGGTACTTATATCGTATATCCCTGGTATAGGGCCAAACCGCCTGAGGGGCTGGCCGATCTGACCCAATTTCCGCGCTCCTACCTACTGGCGAATTCCAACCTGGCAGCATGGCACAGGTTTGGGATGGAGTGGAAGGAACATGTCGCTTGGTTGTCTCCCATTTTGGCCACAGCAGTAGCCTACGTCGTAGTACGCTATGGTCTCAGGCTGGCCCACGAGGAGAAGATTCGCCAAGCCCTTATAGTTCTCTTCATTATTTCCTTTGCGGCAGCTGGAGTGGCTGGCCTCTTTGGGGCCTTCCTAACCAAGGTCGCACCGATTCGCTAAAGGAGTGAAAGACAATGAGGGAAAAAGAATCGGCAATGACCAACGGCGCGGCCGCGGCAGCTGTGCTGGGGGCGGGGCTCGGGAGTTTCGCTCTGGGGCTCCTAACTACCCTTGCCGTCGTCACCAAGCCGATAAAACATGCTTTGGTCTTCTATGGTCCCACTGGCCCTCTTAGTGGTAAAAGCACGGTGTCCGTTCTGGCCTGGTTGGTCGCCTGGGCAGTGTTGCACCGCCTGTGGAAGCACCGTCAGATGAACTTTGGCAAAGTCTTTCTCGCGACGCTGATTCTAATAGCTCTGGGGCTTCTGGGAACCTTCCCACCGTTCTTTGAGGCGTTCGGAGGATAACCCTCTCCCCTGGATGTGATGCAAGAAGGCGTAGAGTATGGTGTGGTGGGCTTGTTGCTTGCTATTCCGTGATTAACAGCCGGCAAGCCCACCCAAACCCACCTGAGCCAGCTTTGCGCTGTACACTCCGAGCCGGACGGAGGCGAAAGCCTCCCCCGGCTCTTGTTCGTAAAGCTGGATAGTACGTGCAAAGTGAAGACTTCACGATGTAATCGTCACTCTTGACCGTTGGGGCTCAGGGGCAATAACTGTTGAAATATGAACTTTTCGGTCGGATGGCCATAGTTAAGATTACCTGGGGAGTATATGCCCTTCTTGGCAACCTCTCACGGTCGGGGTAGACTCTCTCAGAGGACAC
>JADFOP010000077.1 GCA_022562795.1 Nitrospinota bacterium | reverse complement strand
CGGAAGCCCGAGGCCACCAATAGATATAGGCCGGACACTCTTTGTGGGTATCCGGCCTTTATCTTGTTATGTAGGGACAGCCTTTAGGCTGTCCGTCGTTTCTCGCCCTTCAATCTCGCGGACAGGGTAAACCCTGTCCCTACAAGGGCACAACACCATGTAGGGACAGCCTTTAGGCTGTCCGGCATTTGGGCCAGGGAGTGGGAAACAGCGCTACGCTGCCGACCCTCTCCCTACACATCTTTCCTCGACCCCTCACCTCCCCCTACGTTTCTCCTCAGTTGACCTCCCGGCCCCGGGCGGGCTATAGTTGCAAGAACAACAAAGGATGAAGGAGATTTAACGTCGTGGAGTCTGGCGCTTCGCCGAGGATGGCCCCCACCTCTCCTACGGCCCCTTCTGTCGAGCCGCCGCCGGGGGGTTGGAGCGTCGAGGCCTCCTACCAGTGGTGCGGGGCCGTCGTCAAGCGCCACTACGAGAACTTCCCGGTGGCCTCACGCTTTCTCCCCTCCGGGCTTCGGAGGGAGCTGGCCGTCGTCTACGCCTTCGCCCGCTTCGCCGATGACTTCGCCGACGAGGAGGCATACGAAGACGAAGGGCGCCTGGCCCTCCTCGACGCGTGGGGGGCGGAGCTCGTGCGTTGCGCGAGCGGCCCTTCGGAGCACCCCGTCTTCGTCGCCCTGGGCGACATCCTCCAACGCCGGGACTTATCCCCGGAGCCCTTCCACCACCTCCTGTCCGCATTTCGCCTCGACTGCACCCAAAAACGATACCCAGACTGGGAGGCCCTCTTGGCCTATTGCCGCCTCTCGGCCAACCCCGTGGGCCGCATCCTTCTGGCCCTGGCCGGCTACCGGGGCGAGCCTTATACAGGCCCTTCCGACTCCGTCTGCACGGCCCTCCAGCTTGCGAACTTCTGGCAGGACGTGAGGCCCGACCTCGCCAGGGGCCGCCTCTACATTCCAGAGTCGGAGCTTCGCCGGTTTGGAGTGGACTTTTCGGAGCTCGCCGCCCCGAGCGCGGGCCCGAACCTCAGGCGTTGTATTGACGCCTGCGTCGCGAGGACCGGGGAGCTTTTCGACGAAGGCGAGGCCCTCCTCGGCATGGTCGAGCGGTCTTTGGCCTTCCACCTCCGGCTCGTCGTCCTCGGGGGCCGCCGGGTCCTTGAGAAGATTGTCCGGCAGGACTACGACGTCCTTGCCCGAAGGCCCACCCTCGGTCGGTCTGACTGGACCCTTCTTCTTCTCAGGGCGGTCTGGGCCAACCTGAGAGCGTAGGGCAATGGCGGAGGGTTTAGCTAGAGTCGATCTCGACCGTCTCGCGCGCCGCTCGACGTTCTGGCCCGCATTCCTGGCCCTGCCGCGCGACCGCAGGGCCGACCTCACCGTCCTATACGGAGCTCTGGCTTACGCCGACAGCCTGGTGGACGATCTTCCCCCCGAGGAGGGGGTCGCCCGCCTTGAGGCTTTCCGAAAGATACTCGCTTCGGGCTACGAGCACCCGACGCCGCCGCCGGGCCTGGATGCCCTTATCCCGTGCTGCCGTCGGCGGGACATCCCGTGGGAGCTCTGGGAGGAGTTTTTCGCGGGGCTCGCCCAGGACACCACGACCACCCGCTACGCCACCTACGCGGAGCTCGAAGTTTACTGCTACCGGGTCGCGTCGGTCGTGGGCCTGATGAGCATCAAGGTCTTCGGCTGCGACACTCCAGGGGCGCGCGCCTACGCCGTCCCCCTCGGCCGCGCCCTTCAGATGACCAACATCCTGCGCGACATCGCCCGCGACGCCTCCAGGGGCCGCCTCTACCTCCCCCTTGAAGACCTCGAGCGGTTCGGGGTGGCCGAGGAAGAGCTCCTGGAGGGCCGCCTCACCGAGGCCGCTTTGAGTCTGCTCGCCTTCGAGGGCGGCCGGGCCCGGGAGGCCTTCGCCGAGGCCTCCCGCCTGAGGCCTGCCGAGGTCGGCCGAGCGCTGCTGCCCGCCGAGATAATGCGAAGCCTATATGAGGCCCTGCTCGCCAAAATAGAGAGAGCGGGCTACGACGTCTGGCAGGGGCGCGTCAGACTTGCATGGCACGAGAAGCTCGCCGCGGCGGGCCGCCCTTGGCTTGCGGGAATCTTTCGCCCGTGAGCGGCATCATCGTCGTAGGCGGCGGGGTCGCTGGTCTCGCCGCCGCCGTCAGCCTGGCCGAGGCCGGCCTGAGGCCGACTCTGCTGGAGTCCCGCAAAAGCCTCGGGGGTCGAGCGACTGCGTTCATCGACCCCGCAACAGGCCACCGGGTCGACAACGGCCAGCATCTCCTGATGGGGTGCAACCGCTCCGTCAAGAGCCTGCTCGATCGCATCGGCGCCGCCGACGGTGTGATCTGGCAACCCCGCCTTGATCTCGTCTTCGCCTCTGCAAGCCACGGCCGGGTGCGCTTTCGCTTTCCCCCCGTGGGCGGCTTCCCCGCCGCCGTGGCCGGTCTCCTCACCGCGTCGGGCCTTGCCTGGGCCGACCGGTTGGGAGCCGCCCGGGCCCTCCGGGCCTTCCTCCGCGGGGGGCCTGAGCTCGACGGCCAATCGGTCGCCGAGGTTCTGGACCGGGTCGGGACCTCCGCCGCGGCCCGGGCCCACCTTATAGAGCCGTTGGCGCTGGCCACCCTCAACGACCGACCGTCCAGAGCCCTGGCGTCGGCGCTGACAGCCGTCGTTCGGGAGGCTTTTGGGAGAGGCCCGGCGGCGGCGGGCCTCGGCCTGCCCCGCATCGATCTGGAGGACCTCTTCGCCAGGCCCGCACACCGTTTCATTGAGGCCCGAGGCGGGCGTGTAGAGACCCAACGGCCCGTGGAGGCCATCGTCGTCGGAGAGCGCGGGGTCGAGGGTGTCGTCCTGGCAAGCGGCGAGGACCTCGAGGCGCGGGCTGTCATAGCCGCCGTCCCCCCGTGGGCCCTGGCATCCCTGCTGCCGGCGGGTGCCAGGCCTGAGGGCCTGGAGAAGCTACCCACCTCGCCCATCGTCTCGGCCACTCTATGGCTCGACCGTCCGGCCCTAGACGAGCTCCTGCTCGGTCTCGTCGGAACTACTGCCCAGTGGGCCTTCAACCGCTCGCGGCTATTAGGCCTGGAAGGTCCGGGGCAAGTCGTGGCCATCACGGTGAGCGCCGCCGATGAGCTCGTTCCAGAGACCAAGGCGGTCATCGTCGAGACCCTCATGGAGGATCTCCGGCGGCTCATACCGGCGGCCCGCTCGGCTCGGGTGGAGCACGCCGTGGTGGTAAAGGAGCGACGGGCCACAGTGCCTCTGAGGCCGGCAGAGACAACTCCGAGACCTGGGTCTCGAACGCCAGTCCCCGGTCTCTACCTCGCCGGGGGGTGGACCGCCACGGGCCTGCCCGATACCCTGGAGGGCTCGGCGAGAAGCGGCGATGGAGCGGCCGATGCAGTCCTGGCCGACGGTCTGCTGGGCACGCAATGACGGCTGAGCCGCCTCAATTGACATGGCCACGGGCGGTGGGCTAATGTCTCTCCAGGTGCCGGAGTGGCGGAACTGGTAGACGCGCGGGACTCAAAATCCCGTGGCTCTTAGAGCCGTGCGGGTTCGACTCCCGCCTCCGGCACCAACGATTTCAATTGCTTACCAGTCTTCATATATTTACCAATGCTATTCGCCGCATTTGGGTAGCTATCCCGCTTATAACTGGGGATCCATGGCTTTCCTGGCCGGGGCAGGCTCTGGCCGAAGACCTACGCCCACTTGGCTTACGCTACCCCCTGGTCTGTGAGGATTTGCTTTACAAAAGGTCTTTTACATATTAAATTTGAATAGAGACAACGCATAGATGGGAATGGTGAAATGTTATCTACCCAAGTTGCTG
>JADFOP010000076.1 GCA_022562795.1 Nitrospinota bacterium | reverse complement strand
TTTGGCAACCGGCAGGGCTTAAAACTTTAATAATCTCAACTTTACAGCCATAGGAAAAACTTCGCGGCGAGTTGAAACGCCAAGGGTTTGTTTCAGCTGATCTAAGTGATGGCGAACGGTGCGAATGGAAATGTTCATTTTAAAAGCAATCTCATTCTGGCCTAATCCCTCCCCCAAATAAGACAGGGTAACCCTTTGCTGGTTCGTTAATTTGACATGGCGAACGGGGGGAATCCGAACCTCTTCCTGTAACGAACGGATGTGAAGATGGGTTTGGATCGCGGCGGCATGGAGAAAGGCGCCAGACCCTTGAATGGTCGCTTGAAACTCCTTCTCACCCAGATCCCCGCCAAGGTTGAACATGCCAAAATTTGTGCCATCGGGGCTTAAAATCGAAAATGCAAAGCCGCGTTTTAAACCCGCCTCGGCGGCATCAGCGAAAAGGGAAAAATTTTCTTTTTTCCCAATGGGAAGGAAGGCGTCCATCACCCTTGTAGAGCGGGCCGAGCGGTTGGGGGGTTGCATCGTCACGGAGCGGCGGGACGGATTCCTTGTCGAAGGTGGCCCGGACTCCTTCCTCGCAGAGAAGCCCTGGGCCCGGGAGCTTTGCGCCGAGCTCGGCATCGAAGAGGACTTGATCGGGACCGAGCCCGCCAGCCGTCGCGTCTACGTCCTTTCCGGCCGGCGCCTCCACCCTCTGCCAGAGGGCTTCGTCCTCACGGTGCCGACGGCCGTCGGGCCTTTGCTCTCCTCAACCCTCTTCTCCTGGCCGGGCAAGCTCCGGATGGTCATGGAACGATTCGTCCCCCCTCGGCTCGACGACGACGACGAGAGCCTTGCGTCCTTCGTCCTCCGGCGGCTGGGCCGGGAGGCCCTCGAGAGGGTCGCCGAGCCGCTGATGGCCGGAATCCATGCCGGGGACCCCGAGGCCTTGAGCATGCGTGCGACTTTTCCGGGATTTTACGAATATGAGCGCCGCTACGGGAGTCTGATCCGCGCGATGCGGGCCCTGAGAGCCGAGGCGCAGGCTCCGAAGGAGGCGTCGGGGCGTCCGGCGAGCCTCTTCCTCACTCTCACGGGCGGCATGGACGGGCTCGTCGACCGCATGGTGGCGGCCCTCGACGACGTGGACGTTCGCCTCGGCGCCGCCGTGGAAGCCGTCGCCCCCGCGCCCTCTGGCGGCTGGCGCATCCAACTTAATGGGGACGAGCCGATCGATGCCGACGCCGTCGCCTTGACCGTCCCCAGCTGGCGGGCCGCCACCCTCCTGGCCGCCTCAGACCCGCACCTGGCCTCCCTCCTGGAATCGATCCCGTGGGTCTCATCGGCCACCGTCGCGGTGGCCTGGAAGAGGGATGACGTCGGGCATCCCCTGGACGGCTCGGGCTTCGTCGTGGCCCGGGGCGAGGGCCGCTCCATCACGGCCTGCACGTGGAGCTCTGAGAAGTTCTCGGGACGGGCCCCGCCCGGACGCGTTCTCATCCGGGCCTTCGTGGGAGGCGCCAAGCAGGAGGCTCTGGCAGAGCTTAACGACGAGGCCCTCGTCGAGATGGTCCGGGCCGACTTATCCGAAATTCTTTCCATTAGAAGCGAGCCTCTTTTCGTCCGCATCTTTCGCTGGCCTCGGGCCATCCCTCAATACACGATGGGCCACATAGAGCGGGTCTCGGCCATCGAGGCCGCCTTAGAGCACCACCCCGGCCTCACCCTCGCCGGGGCATCCTACCGGGGCCTCGGCATCCCCGACTGCATCCGCCAGGGTAGAGAAGCGGCCGAGCGCCTGCTCACGGCGCTCGCGAGCCCGTAGCGCCTCTGAGCTCAAGGGCAATCGGTCCTTGCCAGCCGCCAGGTGGCTCTGATATACTCGCATTGCCCCTCTGTAGGGTGTAAGCCCCCTGTTTTAAAGCGGTTGCCGCCATGCGGCGCCAGGAGATAGACGATGTTCGGCATAGGGATGCAGGAGCTTTTGATAGTCCTCGTAATCGCCCTCATCATCTTGGGGCCTAAGAAGCTCCCGGAGATGGCCCGGACCCTCGGGAGGGCTTTCGCCGAGCTCCAGCGGGCCACGCAGGACCTCCGCTCCTCGGTGGACTTCGACGTTGAGGAGGAAGAGGACGAGGAGCCCGATGAGGATGAGGAGGCTGATGACGACCTGCCGCCGGCGCCGGGCGACCCCAATGAAGCATTCGAGCACCCCGAGCCTGGCGAGGCCGATGAGGTGGCCGATCCCTCAACGCTAGACGAGGCCGAAGAGACCTCCACCGAGAGGACCTCATGAAGAAGAAGCGCTCCGCTACCGGCGGCGAGATGCCCTTCACGGTCCACCTGGGGGAGCTTCGGGGCAGGCTCATCCGGAGCCTCGTGGCAATGGCCCTGGCCTTTTGCCTCTGCTACGCCTTCGCCGAACGCCTGCTTTACTTTCTCTGGCTTCCAGCGGGGCGGGAGCTCGTCTTCATCGCCCCCACCGAGGCCTTCTTCGCCCACCTAAAGGTGGCCTTCCTCGCAAGCCTTGTGCTGGTCTGGCCCTACCTCTGCTACCAGGCGTGGGCCTTCGTCGTCCCGGGCCTATACGAGAAGGAGCGCCGCTACATGGTGCCCTTCGTCGTGAGCGCCACATTCATGTTCCTCCTCGGGGGGAGCTTCGTCTACACCCTAATTTTGCCCTACGGAATGGCCCTCCTGCTGGGCTACGGGAGCGCCACGCTCGTGCCCATGATTAGCGTCGGGGCGTACATCTCCTTCTCGGTGCGGCTCCTCATCGCCTTCGGCGCCATCTTCGAGCTGCCCGTCGTCATGGTGCTCCTGGGCAAGCTCGGCCTGGTGACCCCGCAGATGCTTTCTAGAAACCGCAGGTACGTCATCGTCCTGAGCTTCCTGGTGGCGGCGGTCCTGACGCCGCCGGACGTCTTCACCCAGGTGCTGATGGCCGTGCCCCTGTTGATCCTCTATGAGGTCTCGATATTGCTGACCCGGTGGACCGCCCCCAAGGAGGTCCTGGAGATGGAGGACGATGCCGCAGCCGCGGGCTGATCGCATCTTCGTGGCCTACGAGCCATTGCAAATTACGGGGAAGCCGTGACCGTCAAGCAGGCTCACATCGTCGTCACAGGTCGGGTCCAGATGGTGGTATACCGCTACAGCGCCGTCAGCAGCGCCACCGAGCACGGGCTCGTCGGGTGGGTCCGCAACACCCGGGACGGCCACGTGGAGATTGTCGCCGAGGGGCCGGCCGAAGGGATGGAGGCCTTCATCAAATGGTGCTGGATTGGGCCGAGGGCCGCGCTCGTCGAGGATGTCCGCGTGGAGTGGCGCGAGCCGACCGGCGAGTTTACGAGATTCGGCGTCAAATACTGAGGAGGCAGGCATGACGCGACCAACTCCCAAACCCATCTCCACCGACGGCGCTCCGGCTGCCATCGGCCCCTACAGCCAGGCCGTCCGCGCCGGGGAGTTCCTCTTTTGCTCAGGGCAGATTCCCTTAGAGCCGGCGAGCGGCGAGATGGTCTCGGGTGAGATCGAAGCCCAGGCCCGCCAGGTGCTGGAAAACCTGAAGGCTGTCGTGGAGGCCGCCGGGGCGAGCCTGGACGACGTGGTCAAGGTGACCGTCTACCTGGCCGACCTGGCCGACTTCGCCACCGTGAACGAGGTCTACGAGGAGTACTTCGGCGCATCTAAACCCGCCCGGGCGACCATCCAGGCGGCGGCCCTCCCCCGAGGGGCGCGGATCGAAGCCGACTGCATCGCCTACCTCGGCTAGCCCGCCCTTGCAGGACGCCTACAAGGGGATATTTGAACGAAATATGATACCGGGCAGATCGGGGGCAAATCCCACTTTAATCGTGTAGTCCGCCCTCGCCACGGAGAAGATCGAGCTGTTCGCTGCACATGCCATCCGGCTTTACGAGCAAGAGCCGGGGGAGGCTTTCGCCTCCGTCCGGCTCGGAGTGTACAGCGCAAAGCTGGCTCAGGTGGGTTTGGGTGGGCTTGCCGGCTGTTAATCACGGAATAGCAAGCAACAAACCCACCACACCATAACTCCACGCCTTCTTGCATCACATCCAGGGGAGAGGGCTATCCTCCGAACGCCTCAAAGAACGGTGGGAAGGTTCCCAGAAGCCCCAGAGTTATTAGAATCAGCGTCGCGAGAAAAACTTTGCCAAAATTCATTTGACGGTGCTTCCACATGCGGTGCAACACTGCCCAAGCAACCAACCAGGCCAGAACGGACACCGTGC
>JADFOP010000075.1 GCA_022562795.1 Nitrospinota bacterium | reverse complement strand
TTCCGATCCGAGAGAGAGAGGAGAAATAAATCGAGAAAGATACTTTACCGACAGCATATCCAAAGGGGTTGCTCAAACTAATCTTTTACGAAAAAACATAGAAGATTCGGAGGGCAAGAAAGAGACCCTTTATATAGTCCGGACGAACGTTCCAATTTTGACGGACGGTTCAGTGGTTGGCGCGCTTGAGACTTACTACGATTTAAAAAACAGAATACGAGGCTTTGATAGGCAAGTCAGGCGCTATTCCACCTTCCTCTTTGTTGTAGGTTTTGCCCTGATGGTGGCCATTATTCTAATGGCGTTTATAATGGCCAAGACCGAGGACAACCTTAAAAAATCCCAAAAAGAGCTGGGCCAGTCCAAGCAACATCTCGAAAGACTCATCGAGAGTTCCACAGACGCAATAGTTACGACCGACAGGGCAGGAAAGGTTGTGCTCTTCAACAAGGGCGCCGAGGCCATCACGGGCTATCGGCGTGAGGAGGTCATCGGCAGGCAAGGTCCGGTGCTTTACGAGAGCAAGGAGGATGCGAAAGAGGTGATGCGCCGGATGCGCGAGGGGGGCGGTACGGTCTCGGCTTTCGAGACCACCTTCCGTGCGAAGGACGGGACCCGCATCCCGGTGTTGATTTCGGCGTCCATTCTCTACGATGAGGAGGGCCAAGAGGTCGGGGCCGTGGGTTTCAGCAAGGACCTTCGTGAGCGCAAGAGGTCGGAGGAGCAGCTCGTCCGCGCAGAGAAGATGGCCTCTGTGGGGTTGCTGACCGCCGGGGTCTCCCATGAAATACTGAACCCCCTGAACGTCATCATTCTGCGTCTCCACACATTGATTGGCAATCCTGACACACCCTCGGAGGTCACCCGATATCTGCGGGTCATGGAGAAGCATGCCAACCGGATTGCGAAGATCACCCGCGACCTCCTCTCCTTCTCCCGCCAGGGAGAACCCGAGCGCCATCTTATCGATTTCAATGAATCGGTCAAGCGAACTCTCAGCCTCGTCGAACACGGTCTACGAATACAAAACATTGAAGTGGAGTCGAAGCTCTCAGATGAACTGCCACCCATTTTAGCCGACCAGGACCAGCTCCAGCAGGTAGTCCTCAACCTGCTCACCAACGCGAAGGACGCCATGCCCGATGGGGGCCGCCTAGTCCTTAGCACCGAGAGTGTCCTGGAGAATGGTGAGCAGTTTGTAGAGTTCCGGGTCGAGGACACAGGCCCGGGTATCACCCCCGAGCACATGGAAAAGCTCTTCGACCCCTTCTTTACCACCAAGGACGAGGGCAAGGGCACAGGCCTGGGGCTTTCCATATGTCAAGGCATTATCGAGACTCATGGGGGAGCCATTTGGGCCAAAAATGGCGCTGACGGCGGAGCGTCTTTTGTCGTCAGACTGGCCGCGGAAGGAGTAAAGATATGACGCATAGAATACTAGTGGTGGACGACGAGCCTGATTTCTGCGAGGCGCTGTGCGAATTCCTCGCGGATAAGGGCTTCAGCGTGATGGAGGCCAACAGCTGCGATGAGGCCCTGGCGGCCTACAAGCAGGAAAAACCCGACGTGGTTCTTCTGGACATCCTCATGCCGGGCAAGGATGGTCGGGAGACCCTCAGGGAGCTGAAGGCCTTTGATCCCGCGGTGAGCGTTATCATGATTACCGCTCTCCACGAAGAGGACCTTGCCTTGCAGGCCTTGGCCGATGGAGCTTTTGACTATATCACTAAACCGTTCAATCCCGATTATCTAGAGATAGCGCTGATGACGAAGATTGGGTTGCTCGAGGGGAATTAATAACCCCGATTGATTCTCGGCCGAGGCGTTGTAAGCGACCAAAAAATTAGCCTCTCTACGGTCTTCTGAATGTGGAAGGGGTCCTAAAGTAAGCGGGATGCTTTGATCATATCCTCTAGTCCTTTACGATAAGGTAAAACCCACCTCCAACCCAAATTGGATCATTTCTGTGTTGAGGGGCGCTACGCCACCCGGCATATGGCCAGTTCTTCAATATTATCAATATATTATGGGTTATTACCATGGCAGTGTGCTGAGAGAGGAAGGCTCCGATCAAGTACGGCACGAGCCTTGCAAAATTCTGTAGTCGAAAAGCCCAGTCTATCGGGAAAGGCGTGGGTATCTTGGGGGAACCCGAGCCCTTCCGGGAGCAAAACCGCGCAACCGGCCATGTAAGGAGGGGCAGCATTATTCTAAAATGAACATCAAAAAAAGGCTCATCCAATGTGACAAGGGAGCTACGGCGGTGGAGTACGCCATCCTGGTGGCTCTCATTGTTGTGGTTATTCTTCTGGGGCTCCGGAGCCTCGGTACCACGTTAGGCACCGTCATAAGCAATGTGGACGCCTCAATAAGCTCGGCCAACGGGAGCGACGAGGACAAAGCCAAAAGCAAAGGCAAAGCCAAAAGCAAAGGCAAAGCCAAAGGCAAAGACAAAGCCAAAGGCAAAGGCAAAGCCAAAGGCAAGGTATAGGGCTGGATCGGATGCTACGAGCTGGCCGAGGTCTTTCTCGGCCCCCTGATATCGAGGAGAGGTTTAAAGGCTCTTTACTCGTTTAGGATATGGAGATGCAAAATCGGAGGTTCGAAGGCGACCAACGAGAAACTCCTCGATGGGACGAAGGGCCACGGGTTCGTTCGCATGAGGTTCGAGGGAGAAGTGTGCGATGAGAAAATTAACAAAAATAATAAAAACAAGGATGGATATCTTTGTTGAGAATACATTTTTAAGAAACATACTCATTTTATCCATACTCACAGTAATTATATATCCCATACTTAATATTAATATCCTCTATCCTATAATGACTAGGTCCACAATTATTAACATTAAAAATGAAGCACAAGGTTTAGCATTTGACATGGCATTGGAACTAGGTTTAAGCAAGATGGAATTGGGGAGAGACGGCATTCAAGGTGATTTCTTAATGCAAGTTAAACATCTAGAGAAAAAACTTCTAGAAAAAAAACCTAACGTGACGAAGCTGAGGATTTATTCACGGTCTGGGGAAACACTATATTCTTCTAGCACCAGAGAAATAGGAGAGTCCGGTCGAGGAGAATTCATTGCCGGAATTATATCCAGAGGGGTTGCTCAAACAAATCTTTTGCGAAAAGACGTGAGACTTTCTGACGGTAAGACAACGACCGTTTATTTTGTGGAGACGACCGTTCCAATAATGAGAAATAATAAGTTTGTTGGCGCGCTGGAGACTTATTACGACGTCACAAGCAAAATACAAAGTCTTGAAAGCCTAGTGGGACGTTTTTCTACCTCCTTATATGTGATTGGGTTCGGCTTGATGAGCACCGTTGTTTTAATGGCCTTTAAAATGGCTAAGACCGAGGAGAGCCTTAGGGAATCCAAAAAAGAGGTACACCATTCTAAGCAACATCTTGAACGACTCATCGAGAGTTCCACAGACGCCATCATTACGACCGACAGGGCAGGAAAGGTTGTGCTCTTCAACAAGGGCGCCGAGGACCTCTCGGGCTTCGGGAGGGAGGATGTCATCGGTCGTCGCTCGCCGGTGCTCTACGAGAACGAAGAAGATGCTAAAGAGGTGATGCGCCGTATGCGCGAGGACGGCGGCACAATCTCGGCCTTCGAGACGACCTTTAGGGCGAAGGACGGCACCATCATCCCCGTCTTGACCTCGGCCTCCATTCTCTACGACGAGGACGCCCAAGAGGCCGGGAGCGTGGGGTTCAGCAAGGACCTTAGGGAGCTCAAAGGGGCCGAGGATGAGCTGCGTAAAAGACACGAAGAGCTCCGGCAGGCATACGACGCCCTGGAGCGGGTCCAGGCCTCGGCCGTCGCCGCCGCGAAGCTGGCGGCCGTGGGACGGCTCACCGCCGGGGTCTCCCATGAGATACTGAACCCCCTGAACGTCATCATGCTGCGTCTCCATGCGATGATTAGCGATCCTGACACCCCCTCAGGGGTTCTCCACTACCTGCGGATCCTGGAGAAGCATGCTAATCGCATCGCCAAGATCACCCGCGACCTCCTCTCATTCTCCCGCCAGCGGGAGCCAGAGCGCCGTCGGCTCGACCTCGGCGAGACAGCCGAGCGGACTCTCGGCCTGCTGGAGCGGGACCTGCGGCTGGAAAACATCGAGGTGGAGCTGAAGCTTGAAGAGAGGTTGCCCTCCGTCTTGGCCGACCTGGACCAGATCCAGCAGGTGGTCCTCAACCTGCTCACCAACGCCCGGGATGCCATGCCCGGCGGGGGCCGACTCATCCTGAGCACCGAGGCGATCCTGACCGATGAGAACCAGTGTGTGGAGCTTCGGGTCGAGGATACGGGTGAAGGTATAGCCCCCGAGCACCTCGATAAGCTCTTCGACCCATTCTTCACCACGAAGGGCGAGGGTGAGGGGACGGGACTGGGTCTTTCGATCTGTCAGGGCATCGTCGAGGCCCACGGGGGCTCGATCTGGGCTGAGAACGTACCCGGAGGGGGAGCGGCCTTCGTTGTCCGGCTGGGCGTGGAGGAGAGGAAGGACAGCTGATGCCAAGTAAAATTTTAGTGGTAGACGACGAGCCTGATTTCTGCGAGGCGCTTCGAGACTTGCTAAAGGGCAATGGCTTCAGCGTTACTGAGGCCTACGACGGCGAACAAGCCCTGGCGGCCTACAAACGGGAGAGGCCCGATGTGGTGCTGCTCG
>JADFOP010000074.1 GCA_022562795.1 Nitrospinota bacterium | reverse complement strand
GCCAAACAGGCGGGTCACGAAGAGATCCCCTGCCGGATTCTCGAACTGGAAGACCGCAGCGTCTTCGAAGCGGCCCAAGCGCATATAGATGTGCGAGGGCATATGAACCATGTGTCCCGCGCCGGGCATGAGCGTGAGGAGCCGATCGGCGGCGGCCTCGGCCTGCCGGTCGGCGACGCGGGCTCCTTCGAGGGAGCGGTGAGCTACCGAGATGCCCGCGACGGCTTTTAGGCGGCCCGGCGCCTCGAGGGCCAAGGGGCTAAGGCGTCCCGGCTTAGACGTAACCCGCACCCGCGCGCCCCCTTTGGGGAAGAAGCCCTCACTCTCCACGACCACCTTCGCGCCCCATCCCATCTTCTCAAGCAGGGGGAGCATTACGTATTTTAGGTGGTGGACCGGCATGGCGAACTTGCCGTAGGTGGCCCCACCCTTTACCGTCAGGTCCAATGCGAGGCGGGTCGCCGGTATGAGGAGCGACTGGAGCACGAGGCCCACGCTGCCGGCCGTCCTGATGGGGACTTGCAGGCTGCCCGTGGTTAGGGGCCCCGGTGTGAACGTTAGCTCCGTCGAGCGGAGCTCGGCCCCCGTGACTTTTCCTCGGCAGAGAGAGGCCACCGCCTTCACGGCCTGGAGGTGTTGCTCGGCCAGGCCCGCCTTGGGACGACCGGCCCGAATGTTGACCATGCGGAAGGGCTGAGCGGTGACGGCGGAGAGCCCAAGGGCGGTTCTCAGCATCTGGCCCCCGCCGGCCCCAAAGGCGCCGTCGATGGTTATCACGGAGGGCCGCGCCACTCAAGGGGCACCATCGCCCCCGCGGCCTTAAGCTCGAGGTCCCGGAGCCTGCCTCGCCACGTCTCCTTGCGTCCGGCCACCTCCTTTCGCATGTGGAGGAGCTGGAGCCGCTCTTGACCGGCTGGTAGGGCCTGCAGCTGCTCGTCGAGCTTAGCTTCGAGAGCTTTTTCCTCGCCTATCCGTTCCTTCAAAAAGGCGAACTTTCGCTTCCACCAGAGCCTGTTGTGGCCGCCCCGGCCCTCGCCCGACGTGGTTTCAGGCTTGAGATTTAGGACCAGGCGGGTGTTGGCCGAGTCGATGGAGTAGCGAAACTGCTGGAGGACGTCCATCCCCATCAGCTGCGGCCCCCCTCCGACTAACACCGGCAGGTCCTCGAGGGCCACCTGCCCCAGGGAAAAGCGCTCCAGGTAGACCACGGGGAAGGTGACCATGGCGCCGCCCGCAACGTAGCCCGCGATAGCCGGGTTGGAGGGCCCCACGTCGAGGTTGAGCCGCCGGGCGGTCTCGGGGTTGATGAGGGTCTTGCCAGAGCCCGTATCGAGGAGGAAAGAGGTGATAACGGTGTCGTTCAGCACCGCTTCCACCTTGAGGGCTGAGCCGACGGCTTTTAGTGGCACGGAAAACGACGACTGGGAGGCTTCCACCGTTGGGGCCGAGGGTGGTTCGCTCTCCCCAATCGTAGGGGTCTTGGCGAGCATCTCTTTAACCTGGTCACGGAACTCTTCGGGAATTTCTCCTGGGTCGGTGGTGAAGTGGATGGTCCCCTGATCGTCACTCCAGCGGTAGATCTGTGTGGCTTGGGCAATAGGTAGCCCCAATACGAAAAGGGCTAGCAAGACCGTAGGGAGATAGGTCCGCACTGATATCATCTCCTTGGAATAATTGAGGGGGGGGACTAGCGCTTCTCTTTTATAATAACCTTGTCCAGAGCGAACTGGACGACGTAGGTCTCCTTGTAGACCCACTGCTCCGCCGCTCCAAGGATTACCTTGGTTCTTTGGGGCTCGCCCATAATGGCCTTCACCTCTTCGGTGCTCATGCCTATCTCAACCCTGTTGAAGTCGGCGTCGGTTGGGCCGCACCCGGCAAGCAGGACCGCTCCAAAGAGCACTAAGCAGCTGATCGTTCCAGCGCGTCGCAGCTTCATGGGGTTCCTCACGAATTCCATCTACATGCCCATCACGTGGTAGCCGGCGTCAACGTAGAGGACCTCTCCGGTGATGCCGCTTGCGAGGTCGCTCAACAGGAAGGCCGTGGCCTGAGCCACCTCGGAAACCTCCACGTTGCGCCTCAGAGGCGCCCGGGCCTCGACGTGGGCCAGCATGTCATTGAAGTCGGCGATGACGCGGCTCGCCAGGGTTTTGATGGGACCTGCACTGACCCCGTTGACCCTAATCTTCTTTGGCCCCAGGTCGTAGGCCAGGTAGCGGATGCTCGCCTCAAGGGAGGCCTTTGCTACACCCATCACGTTGTAGTGGGGCACAACCCGCTCGCTGCCCAGGTAGGTGAGCGCCACGACGCTTCCTCCCTCGACCGACAGAAGTGGGGCGGCGTGGCGGCATAGGGTGACCAGGGAGTAGGCGCTAACGTCATGGGCGATGCGGTATCCCTCGGGCGAGGTGTCGAGGTAAGAGCCCGCAAGCTCTTCGCGCTTGGCGAAGGCTATGGAGTGGACGAGGCCGTGAAGGCGCCCGTGGCTCTTTTCGATTGAGCGGGCCACGGCGGCGACCTCTTCCTCGTCGGTGACATCACATGGCAATACGAGCTCAGAGCCCAGAGAGCCCGCCAGCTCCTCCACCGCGTCCTTCAACCGCTCGCCCTGGTAAGTGAAGACCAGGGTGGCCCCGGCGGCGTGAAGGGCCTTGGCAATCGCCCAGGCGATGCTCCGATGATTGGCGACCCCAGTTACCAAGGCCACCTTGCCATCCATGCGGAGACTATCCATAACCGTGCTTCCTCGCTTTAGAGGGAGGCCGAATAGCGCGCCCCTTGTACCATCGGGCCCCACTGGCTGTCAAGAGCGATTCACCTCACCGTACTGCAACGGACTGAATCAGCTCGGGGAACCCTCTTGCCCACCGCCTTGGGCCGAAAATGCCGCCAGGAATTGATCGGGGGTGAGTGGGGCCACGGCGGCCATCTCAAGGTTCTCTTGGACGTGGGACACCGAGCCCATGCCCACCAAAGCGACACAGATGTCCGGTGTCGAGCGGACGAACTGGATGGCCCGTTGAGCGTCGGAGGCAAAGCCGGAAAAAACGTCGCCTACACCAGGCGGCAGGCCGGTGGCGAGCTGAGCCTGGAGCAGGCTCGCGCTGGCGATAGTGGCCAGACCAAAGCCACTGGCGGCCTCCACAAGCGAGGTTCGGCTGCCCCCGACCTCCTGAGTTTTTTTAAAGAAGGCCTCGGGCATAGCGAGGTTGTAGGGAAGCTGGATAGCCCGAAAGTGGTGGTCTTCTCCGCCGACATCTCGGGCGGCGGCCACCATATCCTCGAGGCTCAGGTGCTCGGACTGCCCCGGCTCCACCCGAAATCCGGTCCACGTGGCCGCGCCGTAGCGGCGTATCTTCCCGGCCGCAACCGCCTCCTCCAATGCGGTGAAGGCTCCCCGAAGGCGCTCCTCGTAGGTTTCACGGTCGACGACAGAGAGTTGGGTCTCAGGATTGTGGATGTAGTAGAGGTCGATGCACTCGAGCTCCATATTCTCCAGGCTTCGCTCAATCTGGTCGGCCAGGTAGCCGGGCGTCATAACGTGACAGCCTGCCACCAGGTCGGACGGCTCACACAAGCCGGTCTCTACGAAGGTCTCGATGAAGTAGGCCCCCGGATCGGAGGGTGCGGAGCCGTCGAAGGGGACAAACCCTCCCTTGGTGGCCACCACCACCTCCTGGCGTGAAACCTCGCCGGCGGCGATCGCTTCCTTCAAGGCTCGGCCGATGACCCGCTCGCTCCGCTGACAGCGGTAATTGATAGCGGCATCGAAGGCGTTACAGCCGAGGCGCAGGGCTTCCCGGATGGCCTGGAAGTACGCCTCATCCGCCTCGTCGTTGGAATCGCCAAGATACGTCCCGAGACCGATAGATGAGACGGTGAGGCCGTCCAACGACCCAAAGTGCTCGGCATCCAACCGGTCAACGAACCGAACCCGGTAGGCGGCCGTCCCATCTACTGTCGCGCAGGGCTTTACCATAGCAGGCTCCCCTCTCTGTGCAAATAATCCGTAAAAGAGTTTACCAAATAGCTGCTGGCTAAGAGGAATGTAACGACGCCGATTTTCTCCGAATCGATCCTGCCCTCTTCGAGGCCAACCAGGCCCGGCTGAAGATGGGGGTTTTCGCCTACAATCTTCTGCACATGCTTAGGCAATTCTACGTCTGAGGTGAGGAAGTACGGCGGTCCATCGAATGGCTTATAAAGCGTCTCATAAAGGTTGGGGCCAGGGTTTCTTATCACGCCAGGAGGTGGCATGTTCATGTGGCCTCAGCTTTTCCCTTGGCTCACCACTGGCGGGCGGTTCTTGAATGGGGCTCCTAGGAGGCATTGAAAAGGTTGCGGTCCTGCTTGAAGGGGTGCTCTGCCCTGAGACCTAAAAAGGTGGTATTTGAAGTAAGATTCTGCTAGGATGGGGCTGATTGAGATGGGCTTCCACATGTTTTGGCCACCTTCATATAAAAAGTGTAACAAAAGGTCTGTAAAAGAGGAGATTTAGGTCATTCGCTATAAACAGCCGCATAATCTCGGTTTAGTCAGTTAGTGCGTAATTGTATCGAGTCGAGGGGCCACTTTGTCTTGAGACTCCAAACCAGCGGGATGGCAAGGGGCTTCTTCCGGATACTTAGGTCGGTATTGTTCACAAGCCCATGAGAAACCAGATAACCTTAAACCACCTATTCTTGAGGTGCTTTCTCTCTTGACGCACAGGCTTCATTACACTATCCTCCTT
>JADFOP010000073.1 GCA_022562795.1 Nitrospinota bacterium | reverse complement strand
GGCGGGCGGAGGGTCGGGCGCGACGGGCGGCTGCCATTCCTAGGTGGCGCCGTGGGGTATTGCGGCTACGAGCTGGCCCGCCACCTCGAGCGCCTCCCATGCCGGTCCCAAGACGATCTGGGCACCGATGATCTGGTGCTTACCTTCTACGACAGCGGCCTCGGAGTTGACCACGCCACGGGCCAGGCCTACGCCTTCGCTACGGGCGCGCGTGAGGCAACCGCCCATCTTGCGGGCAAGCGGGCACAGGCCGACCTTGAATTGCTTCTCCAGCGGGTGGCCGAGGCGGCGAGCCACCCTCCGGAGCCCCGACCGGATGCCCCCCCGAGCGGAGGGCTCATCCGGCCCATCGTCTCCCGTCGGGCTTACCTGGATAAGGTGGAGCGAATCAAGGAGTACATCGCCGCGGGCGACGCGCTGGAGGTATGCCTCACCCACCGCTTAGACGGCCCCCTCGAGGCCGAGCCACTTGCAATTTACCGCCGCCTCAGGGCCGTGAGCCCTGCGCCCTTTGCCGCCTACCTCGACCTCGGCGACTTCCAGATACTCAGCGCCTCGCCGGAGCGGTTTCTTCGGATCGTTGAGCGGAGGGCCCAGTGTCGGCCCATCAAGGGGACCCGGCCCCGGGGCCGCACCCCCGACGAGGACAATTCGCTCCGTCACGCTCTGGCGGCGAGCGAGAAGGACCGGTGCGAGAACGTGATGATCGTCGACCTGGTCCGAAACGACCTGGGCCGGGTCTGCCGAATCGGCTCCGTCGAGGTAACGGAGTTTCTCATCATCGAGCCCTACGCCAACGTCTTCCAGCTGGTCTCCACAATCGAAGGTGAGCTCAAGCCAGACGCCGACCCCTTCGATGCCATCCGGGCCTGCTTTCCGGGCGGCTCCATGACGGGCGCGCCTAAGATTCGGGCCATGGAGATTATTGACGAGCTTGAGCCGGTCGCCCGGGGTCCGTACGCCGGGGCACTGGGGTACCTGTCGGCTACGGGCGATGTCGACCTCAACATCGTCATCCGAACCATCCTGGCCCGTGGCGGGCGGGCCTACTTCCACGTCGGAGGGGCGGTGGTTGCCGACAGCGACCCCGAGGCCGAGTGGCGGGAGACGCTCGATAAGGCAGCGGGCCCTCTGGCCGCTCTCGGGGCTCAGATTGACGATTCCTAAGACGACGACGAGGCTTCGGCCTTGTATGGAGACGACGACGTGAAGGACCGAAACGCGCTGCTCAACGTACACGAGCTCTTCTTCAGCATCCAAGGCGAGGGGACGCGGACCGGCGAGCCCTGCGCATTCGTCCGGCTGGCCCGATGCAACTTGCGCTGCCGGTGGTGTGATACCACCCAGGCCTTCAAGGCGGGCAAGGACATGACGGTGGAGGAGGCCGTCTCGTGGGTGGAGCGCCACCCGACGAAGACCGCGAGCGTGACGGGGGGCGAGCCTTTGCTGCAGCCGGCGGCCTTCGACCTCATAACGGCTCTGGCCGAGCGCGACTACACGGTTATTGTGGAGACCAGCGGAAGCATAGATATAACGCCCGTTGACCCCCGGGCGGTCGTCATCCTCGACCTCAAGTGCCCCGGCAGCGGCTGCACAGAGCACATGTTGTGGGACAACGTCGAGGCGCTGAGGCCCCACCACGAGGTCAAGTTCGTCATCGCCGACGAGCGGGACTTCCGCTGGGCCGCCGAGCAGGTGGAAAGCCACGGGCTCGCCGACCGGGCCACGGTGCTCTTCAGCCCCGTCTGGGGCGAGCTCGCCCCAGAGGTCCTGGCCGGGTGGGTTCTCAAGGAGGGGCTCCCGGTGCGGCTCAACATCCAGCTTCGCAAATACCGCTGGGGCGCTGATACGGAGGGGGTCTAGGTGGCGGACGAAGGCGCCCTGGCGGTGGTTCTTATGAGCGGCGGGCTCGACTCCTGCGTCACCGCCGCGCTCGCCCACCAGAAGGGCCGTCTGGCAGCCTGCCACCTCCAGTACGGCCAGCGCTCCGAGGCCCGCGAGCTCGCGGCCTTCAACGCCGTCTGCGACCACTACGGCGTCGAGGAGCGCCTCGTCGCCCGCCTGCCGGCCCTCGAGCAGGTCGGCGGCTCCAGCCTCACCGACCGGGCGATCCCCGTACGCGAGGGCCCGCCCGAGCCGGGGGTCGTCCCCACCTCCTACGTCCCATTCCGTAACACCCACATGCTGGCCGCCGGGGTCTCGTGGGCCGAGACACTGGGCGCATCGTCCGTCTGGTGCGGGGCCGTCTGGGACGACTCCTCCGGCTACCCCGACTGCCGGGAGGTCTTCTTCGAGGCCTTCCGCGAGGTGGTGAAGCTCGGCACCCGGCCCGAGACGAAAATCGAGATTGTGACCCCCATCATCCACCTCAACAAGGCAGAGATCGTGCGGGTCGGCAACCGCTTGGGCGCTCCCATGCAGTTGACCTGGAGCTGCTACCATGAAGGGACGGTCGCCTGCGGCCGCTGCGAAAGCTGCTTCCTTCGCCTCAAAGGCTTCGCCGAAGCGGGGATTACCGATCCGCTGGCCTATGAGGACGAATAGATAAAAGACGGGTTATAGAGGTTATCAGGTTGTGGAGTTTGTTGAGAGGGTTGTTTCGGAGGACACCCTGTAACATGACTCTCTACCCTAACCATCCTGACGTGGAGAAGCGGGAGATGCTACGTATAGATGGGATAATCGTAACCTGCACTTAGAACGTAAACCCATCAATACAAAGTTGGCCAGTAGGTGCAATCGGGCTCGCTAGAGGCTCCTTTCGTTCTTAGAGATAAATCCGAGCTAAATCTCTAAGGAGCGGTCGCGGCCCACCATCGGTGGAGGTGAACAGACCATCAGGAGCCTAGCCTCCCCCCTGCCGATGTTCTCCCAGTGATGGGTGATGTGGCTCTTGAAATGGAGGCCATCCCCCTCTTTCAAGGTGTATTTATCATCCCGGATAGTGAATTCGACCGTCCCCTGTAGACATAACTGCCACTCTTCTCCCTCGTGGACGATCTCGCGGGGCCCAAGCTTCTCCCCTGGGGGGATGACCAGGATCATGGGCTGGAAGATCTGGTCCACGAGGCCCTCGGATAGCAACTCAATCGTGATGTTTGGTTCACGCACCGGGACTGCCTGGCGATCGCTGGAGGGGAGGAAAGCCACATCCTGTGGTATCGTGCCCTCGTCCAGGAAGTGGCTGATCTCTTTACCAAATCCCCGGGCAATTTTCAACATAACGGTAATGGATGGATTGATTTGATTGGTCTCGATTTTCTGAATATGGCTGGGTGAGACGTCAATCAGCTCTCCTAGCTGACGGAGCGACAGCCCGCGCTCTTCTCTCAACTGTTTAATTTTCCTGCCTATGTTAATCACTAGATGCTCAACCATTGACACCTCCATCTATTAGTATATATTATTATATATAAATGTATTCTATCCGACACATTAAGTCAACCGCCTTTGGGTTCCAACCACCTGGGTGTAGGGATGCCAGGCCTGCTCTGGCGGATAAATGGGGGTGATTGATATGGGATGGAGCGTGTGCCCTCACGACGATAGCGGCTACTGCGTCTTATTGAAGGCCGATTGCCGACCCGCTATGCGTGGGTGTGTCCTCTTTCGATCCGTGTCCCGCGATACCCTGGTGGGACGGAAAGAGCAACAGGCGAACGGTTCTACCGCCGGTGATTCTCCATCGATGTCTACGCTTAGAGAATATTTTCATAAAATGAAGGGGGGGCATACGAAGAGCCCTCCGTTGGTCAGCCTATCCGAAATCATCTGGTCATGGATAGGCGGCTTTTGTGGAATTGGTACGGTCGCATACATCAACTACAATATGCTTGAGGCAACGGACCTGTTGATGGTCATAGGGTCTTTTGGTGCTTCAGCGGTCCTTATCTATGGAGCGATTGATGTCCCGTTGGCCCAGCCTAGAAATTTCGTGGGAGGGCATATCGTCTCAGCCATATCAGGCGTGATCTGTTATAAGTTGTTACAGCCGAACCTGTGGCTTGCCGGAGCTGTTGCCGTAGCCACTGCGATAGCATTCATGCACGCCACCAAGACCCTTCATCCTCCAGGTGGGGCGACAGCCTTGATCGCGGTCATCGGCAGCCAGAAAGTCCACGCCCTCGGCTACCTCTACATCATCATCCCTGTTGGTCTGGGGGCAATCATTATGCTGGTGGTCGCACTTCTGGTTAATAACATTCCTCGAAGCCGCAGATACCCTGAGTTTTGGTTCTGAATAGTGGAGGGCTCCGGGAGGATAAGGTGCAGTCGATTCTCGATGCCCGCGAACAGTCACTCCGCAAGGGGCTCGACCTGGTTCGGTGGCCCGGTGAGGTGCGGACGCGACCAGGCGTCGCACCCAAGTAATTAGAAGGAAGGTAGTTGGGATGAGCAAGAAGAAACAAGGTGAAAAAGACAGTGAACCAATAGGGTCATCTGGAGAGGGTCTGACTCCGAGTCAAGCCTCGGAAGAGGATATCTACCAGGCGATGAAGGATATCCCCGGATATATGGACATCACTCCGGCTGCTGCCAAAAATCTCTGTGGTCTGGCATATGAACACGCCCAAAAACGTATTCTTTCTATGCAGGCCAAGGAGATCATGAGCAGTCCGGTGCATACGGTGAGAGAAGACACTGTTTTGGTGGAAGTGGCTCAGGCAATGGATAGAACGGGAGTTTCCGGGCTCCCGGTTGTGGACAGTAAGGGAGGTATCGTCGGTGTCATTTCTGAAAAGGACTTCCTCAGATGTATCGGGGGGGGGCGTTAGAAGCTTCATGAGTCTGGTCGCCACCTGCATGGACCGGAAAACAGGTCTGG
>JADFOP010000072.1 GCA_022562795.1 Nitrospinota bacterium | reverse complement strand
CAGGCCGAACAGGTTTCCCTTCCGTCTACCGGACGGCTTCGGCTTCGCTGGTCTCCCCCGCTACTTCGCGCGGGTCGGGCATGACTTCCGCCCGGCGACGGGCGCCTCTCCGGCTGCCTATCTGGGAGGAAGGACTGCCCCAAGCGGCCCCCGCCGTCCAGCAGACGGCGTTTCATCCCGTGAGCGCTTCGCCGCTGGCTCCTGCGCCAGCCCCTCCGGCGTTGTCCGTCGTACATTCTCCTCCACCCGCGCCGCAGCGTGCCGCGCACAAGCAGCCCCTCACCGTGGCGAGGGCCTTCGCGCCGAAGCCGCTTGCGCCATCGCCCGTTAGGGTGACGCCTTCCCTGGTTCGAGAGGTGCAGCGTCGGCTCAAGCGTCAGGGCTACCCCGTAGGGAGGATCGACGGGCGCATCGGTCGTAAAACAGCCCAGTCAATCCGGCGGTTCCGGCTCGACGTGAGCCTGTCCCCCACGGGGGGGATCGATCGCCGGCTGATGGCGAGCCTCGGGATAGAGGGCTACAACGGGTGGTCTGCGGAGCCGGTTGCGAGGACCTATCGCTATAGTAAGCCCAAGTCCAGGCGCTGGGAACCCAGCCGGGCTCAAATCAAGGAGGTCCAGCGGCGGTTAGCCCTCATCGGATACCATCCTGGGCCTGCCGATGGACTCATCGGGCGCCAGACGGCCCAGGCCGTCAAGAGCTTCCAGCGCCAGGTGGGGCTTAAGGCCACGGGGAGAATAGACCGGAGCATCCTGCAACGATTGAGCGTCGTGCCTTAGCTGAGAGGCATTGTCGTCAAAACGGACCGGTTTCCATTCCGGCGGGGTCCGGCCGAGATCGGGTCCGGCCCATTTGCGTTTTTCCGCGATTTTCCGGGTTTTTCCGCGATAGCTCCTTTTTTGCAATCCCCTGAATACGAGTGTCCGGGCAGCGGCCCGGCGGCTGGCGCGTGGGTAGGCCGCCCTACCGAGCGGACCTGTCCTGTGCTACCATAACCCTATGGAAAAGCGGGCGGAGCGAGCAGGCCGGTTCGACCACGTGCTGGTCCACTACGGCGAGTTGGCCCTCAAGGGCGGCAACCGACCGATCTTCGAGAAGACTCTCATTGAGAACATCTCCCGCGCCCTTGCCGGTCTTCACATTAAGGCGGTCCGCAAGCTCTACGGCCGTCTCGTGGTGGATCTGGCGCCCGATAGCCCTTGGGAAGAGGTCCGCCAGCGGCTCGGGCGGGTCTGCGGGGTGGTCAACTTCTCACCGGCCCACCGGGTCGAGGCCACCCTGGAGGATATTGAGGCGGCCGTGGACGAGGCCACCTCCCAGTATGCTTTCGATAGCTTTCGGGTCCAGACAAAGCGGGCCGACAAGAGCTTTCCGCTAAACACCCCCGAGCTGAACGCCCACATCGGCGCCCGCGTCCAGGCCGCCACGGGAGCGGCCGTCGACCTCTCGGATGCGGCGGACTTAACCTTGCTCATCGAGATCGTCTCGGGGACGGCGCTGGTCGCCTGCGAGCGACACCCGGGGCCGGGGGGCCTGCCCGTGGGGGTCTCGGGCAGGGTTGCCTGTATGCTCTCGGGGGGGATCGACTCCCCGGTGGCCGCCTACACGATGCTGAAGCGCGGCTGCCTGGTCGACTTCGTCCACTTCCACTCCTATCCCTACACCGACCGCGCCTCGGTGGACAAGGCCCTGGAGGTCGCCGAGCTGCTCACCCGCTTCCAGAACCGCGCATCCGTCTCGCTTGTGCCCTTCGCCGAGGTGCAGCAGCGCATCGTGGCCGAAACCCCTGCGCACTTGCGCATCATTCTCTACCGGCGCTTCATGGTGAGGATCTCCGAGGTGATCGCCCAAAAGCTCGGGGCCAAGGCGCTGGTGACAGGGGAGAGCCTCGGGCAGGTCTCTTCCCAGACGCTTACGAACATCACCACCATCGAGGCCGCCGCCGCAGCGATGCCCATCCTCCGGCCCCTTATCGGCATGGACAAGCAGGAGATAATCAGTCTGGCCAGGGCCATCGGCACCTACGAGGTCTCCATCCAGCCCCATGATGACTGCTGCAGCTTCCTGATGCCGCGTCGGCCCGCCACTCGTTCCACGCCCGAGGAGCTGGAGGCCGCCGAGGCCGCCCTCGACGTGGAGGCCCTCGTCTCAATGTCTCTTGAGGGCGTCGAGACGAAGCGGCTCACCTGGCCGTAATCACGGATAGATAAGGCCCACCAAGCGGCGCTTGACGGTGTGCGGCCGGATGTGTACTCTGAGGGAAGACCGGTTTCTGACCCCTTAAGATAGGGGCTTGCAGGGAGGATCGCGAGGCGGCGATGCCCAGAATCACGAAAGTCTACACGCGGACCGGGGATGATGGGACCACGGGTCTCGGAAGCGGCGAGCGGGTTGCCAAGGATGCGCTACGGATCGAGGCATACGGCGATGTGGACGAGCTCAACTCGTTCCTTGGGACGGCTCTCGCCTGCGGGCTTGACGAGCGCCTCGTCCGGGCGTTCACGCCCATCCAGAACGAGCTCTTCCATCTCGGCGCGGACCTCTGCATCCCGGAGCAGGATAAGGAGCGCCATCGGGGCCCTACCATAGAGGCCCGGCACGTCGATGCGCTGGAGGCGCTCATGGACGAGCTCTCGGAGGAGCTTCCCCCCCTCGAGAACTTCATCCTCCCGGGCGGCACCCCTGGGGCGGCCGCCCTCCACGTCGCCCGCGCCGTCTGCCGACGCGCCGAGAGAAAGCTCGTCACCCTGGCCCGTGAGGAGGCGGTCGGGCCGTTCGTCGTCACCTACCTGAACCGGCTCTCCGACGCCCTCTTCGTTGCGGCCCGCTACGAAAACAAGCGAAAAGGGGCCCCCGACATCGTGTGGGACAGCCGAGCCTAGCCAACCAAACCGACGTATATCCCTCACACACCTACCCCGAACCTCCGCCCACGCATAGCTCATAGCTGGGGCGTGTCAAAGGGCCGAAGCGTCGGTGGGCCGGCGGGTCTGCAGCACCACCTCCATCTTCGTAAGCAGGTCGCGGAAGGAAAAAGGTTTTGTAAAGTAGCCCGAGGCGAAGGTGAGGCCGTCGGCTATGTGCGCCGCCTCGTAGAAGTGGGCCGTTAAGCAAATGGCCGGTGTATGGCGGAGCTGCTCGTCGCTCCTAAGGCGCCGGAGGAACTCGAACCCGTCCATCTTCGGCATCTGTATATCGAGCAATATCAGGTCGATGGGCGCCGAGGCCAGCTTTTCGAAAGCCTCCTCGGCGCTGGCGGCGGCCACCACCTGGTAGTCGTGGCGCTCCAACCACTGGCGAAGGAGGTCTCGGTTGTCCTCAAGGTCATCGACGACAAGGATGGTGTAGGACGGGCTCGTCGGTGCGGGTGGGTCCACGGCTCATTCCTCGTCTTGGAGCTCTTAAGGGGCCTTGTACCACATCTGGGCCTCGAAGACGAGACTTTCAACAACCCCCCGTACACTCCCGGACGAAGGCGGCGATGTTTCTAAAATATTCCTCGCCTCCCGTCCAGTAGGTATCGTTGTGGCCTGCGCCCTCCACCAGGTAGAGGCTCTTGGGCTCGCCCGCTTGGTCGTAGAGGGCCTGGCCCATGGCCGGTGGGATGACGGCGTCGTGGGCGCCGTGGATGAAGAGCAGCGGGGCGGCCACGCGGTCGATCTGGCTTATGGAGTCGTAGGCGACCTCGCCGGGGGAGGGCGGCGGCAGGAAAGCCCCGTAGAGGGCCCGCATGTCGGCCGTCGAGGTGAAGGCCGCCTCCAGGATGACACCGGCGCAGGGCATTCGAGTCGCCACGTGGACGGCGAGGGCCGTCCCCAGGGACCGGCCGAAGAGCACGAGCCGCTCGGGGCCGCCCTCGGCCCGCGTGACGGCGGCCTCGTAGGCCGCCTCGGCATCGAGGAAGGTGCCCGCTTTCGTGATCGACCCGCCGCTTAAGCCGTACTCCCGGTAGTCGAAGAGCAAGACGGCGCAGCCGACCTTACTCTGCAGCAGCGCGAGGTTCTCCAGCCTGTGGCTGATGTTGCCCGCGTTGCCGTGAAACCAAAGCAGTGTAGCCGGCCGCTCGGAGGCGGACGGGGCGGGCGCGAACCATCCGTGGAGCCTTACGGCGTCGGACGCCTCGAACCATACCTCCTCGTAGGCCATGCCCCAGTCGGCTGGGGTGCCGACCAGGTGGGGGTCGGGGAAGAAGACCGTCCCTTTGTCCATAGCGGGGAGCTTACCACGTTGGAGGCAAGGATGATGCCCTAAGCCCGCGTAGCCGAAGGGCGATTTCTGATGAAAGATCAACTTTTAATAAATTATGAGGAGTTAAGGATTCCTAGGGAAGTCTCCCTCTTTGCTTTGTGGTTGCGAAAAGGGCCAAGGAGGTTTATATTTCAGCCAGCCAACCTAACGTCATTAACTTTCACCAAATGCGCTCAAGTACGAATCCCCTTGCATGGTCGAGAGCAGTCAGAGCGGAGCTGTTTACGTCGATAAATTTCCCAAAGTCTCGGTCTCGGCCACGCACGCCTCGTAGGTGAAGTTCGTCAATTACAGATTCGGCGTTGTCGAGTACGGAAAGATGATCGTTGAAGGTCTCCTTGTACGACCCTCGCGAGGCCAAGAAGCATTGTCTGTGTAGACACTGCAAGTAGTGCCGGTGAGATTGCTGTTCCGAGTAGTCTGTGGATGTAGGCTGAGCACCGGAGAAAAGCACGTCAGTGTAGGCTGAGCCAAGGCTCATGTCAGCCTGAAGCAGATCGAGCACGTTGAACCTGTAAGCCATGTCCAGGAATGGTAGTGTAAATTCGGAAAGCACATGCGGGCAGTAGTACCATTTCACCCTGCGGCTTATCTCGTCTGGTTCGGTCTCATGGAACTTCTCCGGCTTGAACGAACGCACGTTAAGCCAAGTCCCGGATGCTATAGCGTCTACCCGCGCAGCAGCGAG
>JADFOP010000071.1 GCA_022562795.1 Nitrospinota bacterium | reverse complement strand
CCCTACGACGACCCCCTCGCGGGCCGGGTTGAACGAGACCAGAGGGGTTTCGGTCTCGACAGGCTCGCCGTCTACGAGGATGGGGAAGGTCGCCCCGAAGGCGGCCTCGCCGGCCTCGAGGGCGCGGGCAAAGGCGTACCTGGCCTCGCTTTTGGCGAAGTCTGCCGGAGGCTCGTTGGCGAAGGGCCGCCAGGTGGTCGGGTCGCCCAGGTCTTCGGGCGGGACGGGGTGCGTCTCGCCGGTCGCCGCCGGGGCGGGCGGAACGAGAATCGTCTCGACCGCCTCTTCCTCCGGGAATTTCCGCGTTAGTATCGATTCGCTCGACGTATTCTCAAGAAGCCGGCGAACGAGGTAGGCCATGCCGGGGACGAGCTCTCCGATGGGGGCGTACTCTCTCAGGGCCACACCTTCTAAGGAGAGGGCCACCTTGAGGGGCTCGGCCATGCCGTAGAGGGTCTGGACCTCCCAGGCACCGGGGTCCAGGCCCGCAGCCTCTGCGGCCGCCAGTCCGTAGGCGATGCTTCTGAGGTTGTGGGTGGCGAAGGCGACACGGGCCTCATCCACGTGTTCCAAAAGGAGACGGATGCACCGCTCGTAGGAGGCGTCGGTGGCCGCCTTTTCGGTGTAGACGGGAGAGGGCCAGCCCCTGAGGCGCGCTGAGATGGTCTCGTAATCCCAGTAGGCGCCCCTGACCAGCCGGATGGCGATACGGTGTCCGCCCTGCCGCGCCCAGGCCAGGAGGCCCGCGAGGTCGTCCTCGGTCTCTTTAAGATAGGCCTGGACTGCAAGGCCGAAGCCGTCGTAGCCCTTCAGCGTCGGCTCCTCCAGGAGCCTTCGGTAGAGCTCGAAGGTGATCTCCTTGAGGTGGACCTGCTCCATGTCGAGGTTTATGAAGGCCCCGACGCTTCGGGCCTCTTGGGCGATGGGTAAGAGCCGGGCGAAGATTCGCTCCACCGAGGCCTCCAGGGCCGCCGCATTCAGGTAGGGGGCAAGGCTCGAGGGCTTGACGGAGATGTTTAAGGGAGGGCCGAGGCCCTCGGGGGCGCCCGGCCGAGGGGTCCATGTCGCCATCTCTGCGTTGAGGGTTGTAAGGATCTCCAGGTAGCGGGCCTGGTATTCATCGGCCTCGGCCTCACTCAGGCAGGCCTCGCCGAGCAGGTCGACGGTCACCGGCCGACCGGCGTCCCAGAGGGCCCGGAGCCTGGGCAGGGAGTCGCGGGGGGTCTCGCCGACGATGAAGCGCCGGGCGAGCTCGGCGACGTTCTTCTCCACCTGGTCGGCCGCCCTGCGGGCGAGCATCCCGGTGGGCTCCAGCCGGTCGAGCCCCCAGGATAGGAATCCAGGAACCTTGACCTCGGGGCGGCCCAGGTATTGCTGGAGGTGTCGGACGACCTCGGCGGGGCTCGAGAGGCTCGGAAGGGCGTCGATGAAGCGGAAGAGGGCGACCTTTGTGGCCTCGTCGGCCATCGCCCAATTAAGGAGCTTGCCGCCCCACCAATCGGTGCTGAACAGGGTCGATTCATCCCCGGTCATGCGGGCCGCCAGGGCGCGGCCCCTGGCCTGAACGGCTTCTTCGGGAACGGTAATCGTCATACCACCCCCTCCCCATCTTAACCTAGGTTGGGGGGCGCGAAAAGGCAACGGACCCGAGGCAACCCTCAGAGCTTACGAGGCGGGCCCAACCGGGTCCCCAATTTGATTTATGCTACTTGGCCATACAGTCATGCAGGCCGGACGAGTTTATTATATTTCTTTCGTATGTATGCCTTAGTAATAAAAGCCAACCATTCCATCGATGATTTGTAGACCCTGCCCGGTCTATATTCGGATTTATACCATTTTGCAAAGCTGTTCCAAGTCACCGGGTCGGGGTCGCAATAATGGATATTTTTAATTTTTCTGAAATACCTTCCGCAACGCGGTCTCTTTCTAGATCCTAAATCATAGGCATCGTCCATCAGCATAGCCCCTTGATCGGAAACAATATCCAGACAGTTCAAAAAATCCTTCTTCGCTCCTTCATAAGAATGGTCTCCATCAATAAACACCATATCAACCTTGTCTTTCCATTCGGCTTTATATTTCACAAACGCGTCGTCCGACGTCATGCTTAAAAACGTGACACAATCATCCAACTCATTGTCCCGAATAAAGGTTTCGGCCAATTCTGATTTCTCAGGATCAATGGTAATGACCTCGCTATCTATCCGGTTATTATATTTTAGGGCTGATGCTATGAAAAATGTGGAAAGCCCATGACTGGTACCAATTTCAATTACGAGCCTCGGTTTTTTCTGCACGATCTCACTATATATAATCCACTTTCCCGCCATACCCGTTGTAGCTTCGCTCAACACATCATAACGTGGATCTGCCTTGACCCTATCGACCAATTCTTCAAAATGTTTTTTCATGGTATTTTTTTAAAACCCAACTCAAGAGATATGATTTAAAATTAATATTTGCTCTTATTCAAGAATCCATACTCTATCATGCAATCCTACAAAATCAATATAAGCGTTTAATCCACACCGCTAGTGATGATACTTGGGATCCAAGATACTTTGACGATTATCATTTCGACCAAACCCTAGGACCAACGGTAAGAATTGGCCTGCCCCGCTCGTCAATAGGGATGGGAGGAGTTTTCGACTTGGTGATGTATAACGACTGGGCCTATTTCTCTATGGCCGAAAGCCGCCTGCTGGGAGGCCAGTTGGCCGCTGCCCGGCGGGCGGGGGGGGTTTCAACGGTCTCATTGGCCCGGCGGCTCAGAATCCCCGAGGCGACCCTCGACGATTATGAGGCCGGCCGGGAGCGCCTTCCCGTCCCGCTCCTCTTCGGCGCCGCCCGCGCTCTAAGGGTCGCGCCCTACCAGCTTCTGGCAGGCAGGCCTGACCGGGTCCTCAACCCTTGGGGGCCGACTCTTGGCGAGTGGCGTAGCGTGCACCAACGAGCGGGGCCGCCCACATCCCGCCCCGAAGGGGAGGAGGCTCCCAGGGCTCATGCTTTCCTTGATGAGCCAGAACCCGGCGGGGAGATTTTAGGAGAGGGATAATTAAGCGTGGTGAAGAGGAGAACTATGTAGTTAAGGAGGAGTCCTGCTCTAAATGCTTGAAAGCCAGCCTGGGCCGGGCTGGCTTTCAACGAATGGAATTGGATAGAAGGTTTGTTCGCGTTCAAAAGTAATATAAGCCTGCAGGGACATCCTGTCAAGGAAAAAAATGCACATTCGAAAAAAAGATCGCATCCCCTCCCCTGCGAAACTGTCTGATTTGAAATGCCCTATTGTATCCTTAAGGCATAAAATCCTCGCCTAATATGACAAAATGACAATTTGAGGCTCAAGGGACGCATTTTGAGTATGACATTTTGCCCCAGAAGCTGCCGAGGAACGAATGCCAATGGATGTCAATGGGCTTCGCTCCAGGACTTACCCCATTTAGCATCAACGGTTATTGGAACGTCGAGCTCTACGACTCCGACCATCTTATCAACCACGAGGTTCTCGACCTCGTCGGCCTCGTCGTCGGGCACCTCGAAGAGAAGCTCGTCGTGGACCTGGAGAATCATCTTCGCCTCCAGGCCCCGCTCGACTATCTCCCCGTAAATCTCCACCATGGCCCTTTTGATGAGGTCGGCGGCAGAGCCCTGAATGGGTGTGTTGACGGCCATCCGCTCGGCCATCTCCTTGGTGACCCGGTCGGCGCTGGCCAGCTCCGGCAGGTAGCGACGACGCCCCAGGACGGTGGTGACGTAGCCCCTTTCGTGCGCCTCGGCTTTCGTGGCCTCGATGTAGTCCTTAACCAGGGCGTAGCGGGCGAAGTAGCCGTCGATGTATTCCCGGGCCTCCTCGCGGGAGACTTTGAGGTCGCGGGCCAACCCGAAAGGCGAGAGCCCGTAGATGATGCCGAAGTTTACGACCTTGGCCACCCGTCGCTGGTCGGGGGTGACATCGGCCGGCCCCACACCAAAGACCTCGGAGGCCGTAAGGTTGTGGATGTCCTCCCCGGCGGCGAAGGCCTCCAGAAGCACCGTGTCCTTGGAGAGATGTGCGAGGATGCGGAGCTCAATCTGGTTGTAATCGCACGACAGGAGCCGCCAGCCCTCCTCCGCCACGAAGGCCTGCCGTATGCGACGGCCGACCTCGCTTCTAACCGGGATGTTCTGGAGGTTCGGGTCCGAGGAAGAGAGCCGGCCCGTTGCGGTGACCGTCTGGTTGAACGAGGTGTGAATGCGGCCGGTGGCCGGGTGGATGAGGGCCGGCAGTGCGTCGACGTAGGTGGATTTGAGTTTCGACAGAGCCCGGTAGTTGACGACCTCCGCCGGTAGGTCGTGCTGTAGGGCGAGCTGCTCAAGGACCTCATGGTCGGTAGAGGGGCCCGTTTTTGTCCGCTTAAGGACGGGAAGCCCGAGCCGCTCGAACAGGATGGCCCGAAGCTGAACGGGGCTCTTAATGTTGAACTCCTCTCCCGCCAGGGTGTAGATGCGCGTTGCGAGAGCTTCAATCTGACCCTCAAGCTCCTTGGAGAGATCCCGCAGGACGGCGGCGTCGATCTTCACCCCCCACCGCTCCATCGCCACCAGCACCTCGATGAGGGGCATCTCCAACTCATACAAGAGGGGAGCCATGGCGGCGGAGGCGACTTCCGCGCTCAACTCGTCGGCGAGCCTAAGAGTGTAGTCGGCGTCCTCGCAGGCGTAGGCCGTCGCCGCCTCGATGGGCACCTGGTCGAATGAGACCTGCTTCGCTCCCTTGCCGGCCACATCTTCGTAGGTGGTCATCGTGTAGTTGAAGTGTTCGAGGACAAGGCCGGCCAAGTTGTGCTGGCGGCGGGAGGGGTTGAGCACGTAGGAGGCGACCATGGTGTCGAAGGCAACCCCCTTAAGCTCCACGCCGGCGTTGGCCAGCACCACCCAGTCGTACTTGATGTTGTGTCCCACCTTCTTAAGGGCCGGATCGGCCAG
>JADFOP010000070.1 GCA_022562795.1 Nitrospinota bacterium | reverse complement strand
CCTCGACGAAGCGTCCTCGCGGATCGACCCTGTCACCGAGCAGCTCATCGAGCGGGCCGTGGACCGGCTGGTCGAGGGCCGCACGGTCATCGTCATCGCGCACCGGCTGGCGACCCTGGATCGCTGCGACGAGATCATGATCCTGGAGGGCGGGCGAATCGTTGAGCACGGCGCGCGTTCGCGACTGGCAGAGGACCCGAAGGCCCGATTCCACAAGCTACTGAAGACCGACATTGGCGAGGTGCTGGCATGAGTACCTGGCGGTACCTGCTGCGAGTCTTCTGGGCCCTTAAGTGGCCGCTACTGGGCGAGCTGCTACTGGTCGTCTTCTGGATGGTCGTGCTGGAGAACGCTGTTGGGCTCATTCAGCGCGAGATATTCGACCAGCTCACCGGTGACGCCCGCGTGTCCTTCGGGATATGGGAGCTGTGCGCCATCCTCGTGGCCATCGGCGTGCTGACATTCACGATGTTCGTCGGGGGCGTGGTGCTCCACGAGGGCAAGATCGCCGAGATGAAGACGGGCGAGGGCAAGACCCTCGTAGCGACGCTCCCGGTCTACCTCAACGCCCTCGGCGGCCAGGGTGTCCACGTGGTGACGGTCAACGACTACCTCGCCCGGCGCGACTCCGAGTGGATGGGCAAGCTTTACACCTTCCTAGGCCTCACCGTCGGGGTCATCCAGCATGATATGGACGACGAAGATCGACGTCAGGCCTACAGGTGCGACGTCACCTACGGGACCAACAACGAGTTTGGGTTTGACTTCCTCCGGGACAATATGAAGTTCGATATCGCCGACTACGTACAGCGCCCGCACGTCTACGCCATCGTCGATGAGGTCGACTCCATCCTCATCGACGAGGCCCGCACCCCGCTCATCATCTCCGGGCCCACCGAGGAGTCCACCGAAAAGTACTACACCATTGACCGCATCATCCCGCGCCTCAAGCGCGATGAGGACTACACCGTGGAAGAGAAGACCCGCACGGTGGCCCTGGCCGAAGAGGGGATCTCCCGGGTCGAGGAGCTCCTGAAGGTGGAGAACCTCTACGATCCCCGCAACATCGAGACCCTCCACCACGTCCACCAGGGCCTCAAGGCCCACGCTCTGTTCAAGCTCGACGTGGACTACGTTGTCAAGGACGACGAGGTCATCATAGTGGACGAGTTCACGGGCCGGCTCATGCCCGGGCGACGCTACTCCGAGGGCCTCCACCAGGCCCTCGAGGCGAAGGAGAAGGTCACCATCGCCAACGAGAACCAAACACTCGCCTCCATCACCTTCCAGAACTACTTCCGCATGTACGATAAGCTCGCCGGCATGACGGGCACGGCGGACACCGAGGCTGCCGAGTTCGCCGAGATTTACGACCTCGACGTGATGGTCATCCCCACCAACGTGCCCCTCATCCGAACCGAGTATCCCGACGTGGTCTACCGCACCCCCGGCGAGAAGTGGGCCGCGGTGGTGGAGGAGATCGCCGAGCTCTACGAGATGCGCCGCCCGGTGCTCGTCGGGACGATCTCCATCGAGAACTCCGAGTCCCTCTCGGCCCGGCTGAAGCGCCGGGGCATCCCCCACCACGTGCTCAACGCCAAGCAACACGAGAGGGAGGCCGAGATTGTGTCCCAGGCGGGCCGCCTGGGCTCGGTGACCATCGCCACCAACATGGCAGGCCGGGGGACCGACATCCTGCTCGGGGGCAACCCCGACTTCCTCACCAGGGAGGCCCTGAAGAAGGAGGGCAAGGATGCGGAGGAGGTTTCGCCGAAGGAGTGGGAGGCCGTATATCAGAGAGTCAAGGAGGCCACCGACGCCGAGCACGACGAGGTGGTGGAGCTCGGGGGGCTCCACATACTGAGCACGGAGCGACACGAGGCACGCCGGATAGATAACCAGCTCAGGGGCCGTTCCGGCCGCCAGGGCGACCCCGGCTCGTCGCGCTTCTACCTCTCTCTGGAAGACGACCTCATGCGCATTTTCGCCTCCGAGCGGGTAAGCTCCATGATGCAGAAGCTCGGCATGGAGGAGGGGGTGCCTATCGAGCACACCATGGTCACCAAGGCGATCGAGAACGCCCAGAGTAAGGTCGAGGCCCACAACTTCGAAATCCGAAAGCACCTCCTTGAGTACGACGACGTGATGAGCAAGCAGCGGGAGGTGGTCTACGGGCTTCGGCGCCAGCTCCTCGAAGGGGAGGGGATCAAGGAAGAGCTGGAGGAGATGATCGAAGATGTCCTCGATGCCACCTTGGATACATACGCAGCCGAGGAGCTCTACACCGAGGATTGGGACCTGGCGGGCCTCAGGGAGGCCCTCTCGCGCCAGTTCGGCCTCGCCTTCATCTTCGAGCAGTGGGAGGAGGCCGCCTCAGCCGCCGGAACCCCCGCCAGCCACGCCAACCTCCGGGAGCACCTCCTCGGCCTCATCACCGAGGTCTACGAAGCCCGCGAAGCCCAGCTCGGCGAGGCCTTCATGCGCCACCTGGAGAAAGTCTTCATGCTCCAGAGCCTCGATGGCCTATGGAAGGACCACCTCCTCAGCATGGACCACCTCAGAGACGGCATCGGGCTACGCGGCTACGGCCAGAAGGACCCGCTCAACGAGTACAAGCGCGAGGGGTACGAGATGTTTCAGGCCACGTTGGAGCGGTGGAAGGAGGAGACGGTCGAGCTCCTCTTCAAGGTCCGCATCGAAGAGCCCACCGAGGTGGAGCTGCCCCGCGGCCGTCCGGGCCGAATGGTCGAGAGCCGCGCGGACATCTTCCTGGACGTCCCCGCCGAGGCCGACATGCCCGCCATGCCCGTTGGCGCCCCCCAGGAGGGGATGCCGCCGCTGCCGCCCGAGGCCATGGGGGGCGCGGCAGCCCGCCCCGAGACCTACCGGCGCGAGGGGCGCAAGATCGGCCGCAACGAGCCCTGCCCTTGCGGCAGCGGAAAAAAGTACAAGAAGTGCTGCGGGTAATAAAATAAGCAAGATTGTGAATTAGACGCCTTCCCTCTATCTCCTTCAAATTCAATGGCAAGGTGCCCGTCTCGCCCCCAGGGGCGGGGTCCGGCCATTAGAGCGGCTTTATAAGGATAGGCTGCTCGACGACGCCCGCCTGCGCGATGGCGTCCGAAAGGGCCTCCTGGTCGGGGTAGGCCCTGTCGGGGATTGTCCTGACAGCGATTTTTTCTTCGAGCCGGTCAGGCTCGAAGACCCACGGCGCGAGGCGAAGCGAAAAAGGATCGGGCATCTCCGCCTCCAGGGGCTTCCCGCCGAGGGTGGAGGCCCGGAGGAAGGTGAGGAGCCGCGGCTCCGCGTGGCCGCCGCAGAGGGCCAGAGAGAGGATGTCGTTCAGCTGGAGGAAGCGGAAGTCGTTCTCCAGGGCCGTATCGGCCAGGGGGTAGGGGGGTGAGATGGGCGGAGATGAAATACCCTCGGCGAGCCGCGCGATGGTGCGGTCGGCCTCCTCCTTGAATGCCTGAAGGGCGGCCTGGCCTTCGGGGTCGATCTCGGACGGACGGCCCATCCCCGCCAGGGCCGCGGAATGGCGGGCCACAAGGTATCCGGCCAGGGGCCCCCGGCGGGCCGCCTGCTCGATGGATGAGCCCCAGATGGGCGGATAGGCTTTAAGCGGCAGGCTCAGGACGGAGGCGGGCCGCCCCGTGGATGTATCGAAAACGCCCCGGGCGTCTGCCTCCCGCCACCCGGCGTCGTGGTGGGCCACGGCCTCGAGGACTTCGCCCCGCCGGTCGTGGTGGGCGATGAACTCAGCCCGCCATGCGGAAGCGAGACGGCCTGCGAGGAGGGCGTGGTCGTGCTGGAAGACGAGCAGCAGGGAGCCCTCGTGGGGCGTAATAATCATCAGGCCTCGGGCTTGGATTGGCCGTAGGCTTCCCAAAATACCAGCCTCTCCAGGGGAAGGCGGCCCGGGAAGACCTTGGGCGGGTCGACCGCGAACCCGAGCGAGACGAGGCAGACCACCCGCACATCATCGGGGATGCCGAAGGCCTCCTTGACCTTCTCCTCCACGAACCCTTCCATGGGGCAGGACTGGACGCCGAGGCTCTCGGCCGCGAGCATCAGGCAGGTCCCCGCGATCATGACGTGCCGGTTTACCCAGAGATCCGGCCCCCAGCCCTCAACGACCGGGGAGACGGCCCCCCTGATGTGGTCGGCATATTTTTCGTTCACGGCCCCCAGGCGGAAGCCCTCGGCGATCATCTCTTCGAGCGTCGCCGCCCACCCCGTCGTCTCGCCGCAGCAAATCACCGTCACCGGGGCCTCGAGAATCTTTGGCTGCTTGTAGGACGCCTCCCAGAGGCGCTCCTTGGCGGCGGGGTCGCTCACAACGATGAGACCGCTGACGGCCTAGAGGTATTCGACTACGGCCAAGCGCAGGATAAGGCGGTGCAGTTCGCTAGGCGCAAGCTGGCCGAGCAAGAAACGGGAGGCGGCATGACTGTGCGAGAAGCACTGATTGAGTACATGGTTGATTACAAAGCGGAAGGCAAAAAAGCTGAGTCAACCACGCAGTACACAATCGACGCCCACATCCTCCCCACGTTCGGCGATACTCGAATCAGCGACCTCGAAAGTCCTGCCATACGCAAATGGCACCGCGACCTGGTCACCGCCCCACTCCGCAAACGTGGCGGCACCATGGTGGAGATAGACCTAGACGACCCGGAGGTATTGCGTAAGCGTCGGGCGTCGGCCAATCGAATACTGACGGTTCTAAAGGCTGGCCTCAACTTCGTGTTCGGGAATGACTACCTTCACAAGGAACAAAACGATTTGGCGTGGCGTCGTATCTCCGCGTTCAAGGAAGTGAATCCTGATCCCGACGACATTCGCTGGCTTTCGGTCAAGGAGTTGCGCCGTCTTGCCAATGCCTGCCCCTCGGACCTCAGGACGCTGGTCGAAGGCGCATCCCACACTGGCGCTCGATACGGCGAACTTCGGCGGCTACAAGTGCGTGACTTCGCGAATCGGGCGATCACAATTCGCTACCGGGTCGGCAAGACG
>JADFOP010000069.1 GCA_022562795.1 Nitrospinota bacterium | reverse complement strand
CCTTTTCCCGCAACTGGTCACATTTGCGGTCAAGAATTTCTTTCGTATCCTGGTCACATCTATCATAAAGAGAACTCCATGCACTTGAATACTCTTCAATACTCCAAAGCTTCCTAGTCATTAAAGTATCACATTTTTGTTCTATTGTCCAGTTTTTCTGTTGATAATATTATAACATACATGTTATACCAATTCAAGAGGCTATAAAAAGGCCCCAATGGGACCGCAATCTCATTGAGGCCAAGACCAAGCCCTGAGCAAGCAAGAGACTTGGCCGTTGCAATTCCAAGGATACTCAGAACTGGCTCTCTCGTCAAGGCTAAGGAGGGCCAGATATGACAGTAAATGCACGACACCTTGAGAATGGAGACTTCGTTGAGAGAGTTCTGGAAGGATGCGTGACGAAATTGAATGGGCGATTTGCTGACTCATCTGCATAATCGCCAATAAAAAAATGCCGGGAGGCGGGATTCAAGGAGAATCCCACCCCACGGCGCGCCCCTTCCCCCCGGCGGGGCGATCGTTCGTTATATGACAACCTTCCTCCGCGTTGTCCTGTCTTGTATACAAAGCAAATTCGGTGCCACCGTGGAACGGCGCTTTTACACCCGCACCCGGTCGTGGCTGTGGTATGGAACTGTCTGGAAAGAAAGGAATTGATAGCTCACAGGTGGCTGGGCTTCGTCTCACGCGCGTCTCATGGTAAGGACGAGCGTCGAGCGCCATCTGCTGATATCCCAAACCTGATGTATGATTTGAGCGATGAAGCTTGCGGAAAGGCCATCTCTCAACAAACAGGTAATCGGGCCGACCAAAGGTCGCTTGCGACTCCCTGTCCGAGAATTTGAGGGACAGGTCCCTTCGTTCCTTCAACCCAGGGAGGGCTTCTTCTTGTGATGGTCGGTCCGTTGCTCGAAGGTGTAGGCGGCCCGAAAGAGGGTGGCCTCATCGAAGGGGCGGCCTATGAGCTGGAGCCCGATGGGGAGCCCGGAGGAGGAAAAGCCGCAGGGGATGGAGAGGCCCGGCACGCCGGCGAGGTTCACGCTGATGGTGAAGATGTCCGAGAGATACATCTGGAGGGGATCGCCGAGCTTCTCTCCGAGGCCGAAGGCGGCTGTGGGAGCCACGGGGGTGGCGATGAGGTCCACCCGCTCGAAGGCCTCATCGAAGTCGGCGCGGATAAGGGTGCGGACCTGCTGGGCCTTTCGGTAGTAGGCCTCGTAGTAGCCGGCCGAGAGCGCATAGGTGCCGAGCATTATCCTCCGTTTGACCTCCTCGCCGAAGCCTTCGGCCCGGGTGCGGCAGTACATCTCCATGAGGTCGGCCGGCTCCTCCGCCCGGTGGCCGTATTTCACCCCATCGTAGCGTGCCAGATTGCTCGAGGCCTCCGCCGGGGCGATGATGTAGTAGCAGGCTACGGCGTACTCGGTGTGGGGCAGACTGATCTCCTCGACGCGCGCGCCCCATGATTCGAGCTGCCCGACGGCTTCCCTAACCGCGGCATCGACCTCCGGGTCCACACCATCGATGAAGTATTCTCGGGGCATACCGATGGTAATTCCCTCTACGTCTTCCACCAGAGATTCGGAAAAGTCGGGCGCCTCTACGGTAGCGCTCGTCGAGTCGAGGGGGTCGTGCCCGGCGATGAGGTTCATGAGAGTCGCGCAGTCGGCAACGTCTTTCGTGACGGGCCCGATCTGGTCGAGGCTCGAGGCGTAGGCCACGAGCCCGTAGCGGCTCACACGCCCGTAGGTCGGCTTCAAGCCCACCACGCCGCAGTAAGAGGCCGGCTGCCTCACAGATCCTCCGGTGTCGCTGCCCAGGGCCGCGATGCACTCGTCGGCCGCCACGGCCGCCGCGCTCCCACCTGAGGAGCCACCAGGGATTTTCGTCAGGTCCCAAGGGTTGTGGGTCGGCCCGGAGTAAGAGGTCTCGGTTGAGGAGCCCATGGCGAACTCGTCCATGTTGAGCTTGCCGAGAACGACCGCTCCGGCTGCCTTGAGCCGTTCGATGACGGTCGCATCGTACGGGGGCACGAAGTTTGAGAGAATTTTCGATCCACAGGTGCACGGCACACCCTCGACCGCTATGAGGTCCTTGATGGCAAGGGGGATGCCGGTCAGCAGGGGAGCTTCCGCTCCCCTCCGGCGCAGCACCTCGTCGGCGGCCCGGGCTTCGTCTAAGGCTCTATCGTTGGTGACGACGATGAAGGCGCGAACGGAGTCTTCCACCTGGGCGATGCGCTCCAGGCAGGCCTCGGTGGCCTGAAGGGCCGTGCATTCGCCGTCGAGCAGCTTATCTCGAAGCTCGCGGATGGTCAGGTGGGCCAGGCTCATGGAGGGGTTGGGCCTCACTCGACGATCTTCGGCACTTTGTAATGGCCGTGCTCGGTGCTGGGGCCGCCGGCCATAATTTGCTCGCGCTTCGCTGAGGGACGGGCTTCATCGTCCTTAAAGACGTTTGTCAGGGGTAGGATGTGGCTCGTCGGCTCCACGCCCGTGGTGTCGAGCTCGTCGAGCTTCTCTATGTAGGCGAGGATCGCCGAGAGCTGCTCGGCAAGACGGTCCACCTCGGCCTCGGAGAAGGTGAGCCTCGCCAGCCGGGCGACGTGCAAGACCTCGTCGCGGGAAATCTTCTCAGGCATCGGGCCCTCCAGGCATGGAGCGGGACTACATCATAGCCCAGGCTCTTGAGGGGAGGCAAGTGGATTGACGGATGAGGAATCAGGCGGGATGGCGGGGTCTATCGGCGATAGCGCTTTTTGTAGTTGGAGGTCTTTTTGTAGCCGTCTTCAAATGCGAAGTCGTTGTCTTTAAACAACTCTTTAATGTCCTTGGAGCCGGCTCCTTTGAGCTCCCTATTGAAGAGATTCCGAAACTGAGATTTTGAGAGGTCCTTCTGCGCTGATTCGCCCAGCCTCTCGCCGGCCAGCTTGGCCCGGCGCTCAAAATCATAGGGTGTCCAACCCCGCATGGAATCGACCACGTTGTTGCCCATTATATTCCAGCCGGCGATGACGGAAGGCAGGGCCCAGGCCAAAAAGAGGGTCAGGCAGAGGACGACCAGGACGCGGCGCCGGAGCATGCGTCTTTGTTGAGCGACCATGCGTTTGCGATAGGTTCGATATGATTGGGGCATTTGATTATCCCCCGCCTTCTCGATCCCCCCCATGGTCCATCCGAAACAGGATGGAAACCTGGAGGGTTGAAACTACAACGCTTCCCTATTATTTATACGATTTTTTTGGACCTTTTTCAAGCGCAATCTGCTGTAAGGTCAAGCCACAAAAGGGGTCATGGGCCGACCCATTCCAGGATCCGCTAGCCGGGGATGCCCTAATCAGGCGGGTCGCAGGTTGGCGTAGGCCGCCATGAGCTTTTTGCGACCCACCGTCTCGAAGAGCACGGTGACCTTCATCATGGCTCCCACTCCCTCGGTGGCCAGAATCTGGCCTTGCCCGAATGAGGGGTGGTGGACCCGCCGGCCAACCATGAGCTCCGGGTCGAACACCTCTTCGAAGGAATCCTCTACGGCCGTGTGAGCCAGCTCCGGCTCCGCCTCAGGGGGATGGGACGGATGCGCCCCACCTCGGGCGGACGGTGTCGCGTCGTGAATCGCTTCCGGTGGAATCTCGGCCAGAAAGAGGCTCGGCGGGTAAAACTGTGTGTGGCCGTGGAGGCGGCGGCGCTCCGCGTAGGTTAAAAAGAGCCGCTCCTTGGCCCGGGTCATCCCCACGTAGCAGAGCCGCCTCTCCTCCTCCAGGTCCTGGTGGTCGTCGAGGGCGCGGGCGTGCGGGAAAATTCGGTTCTCCATGCCCGTCAGGAAGACGACGGCGAACTCCAGGCCCTTGCTGGCGTGGAGCGTCATGAGCGAGACCGCCCCGGCGCCCTCGTCGAGGTCGTCCTCCTGGCTGCTTAGAGCCGCCTGGTCGAGGAAGGCGACGGTCGAAGCGCCTGAGTCAGACTCTACCCGCTCCTCGAACTCCTCGACGGCGCCCATCAGCTCCCGGATGTGCTCCAGGCGCGTGGTGGCCTCGGGGCTTGAATCCCGGCGGTAGTGCTCAATCATATCGGTGGCCTCCAGCGCCGCGACGAGCAGCTCGCTCACCGTGGCCGAGGCCGCTAGCTCGCCGAGCCGATCGACCAGATGGACGAAGGCCTCCACCTTAGGAGCGGTGGCCGCCGGAAGCCCCCCCGACGCCACGAGCTCCCGGGCGGCCCGGACGAGGGAGACCCCACGCTCGGCCGCAGCCCCCTCGATGACCTCGATGGTCCTGGCACCGATGCCCCTGGGCGGGACGTTGATGATGCGCCTGAGGCTCACCGAGTCCTCGGGGTTGACCGCCACCCGGAGATAGCCCACCAGGTCCTTGATCTCTTTACGGTCGTAGAAGCGAAAACCCCGGACGATCTGGTAGGGGATGGCGTGGCGGGTCAGAGCCTCCTCCAGCACGCGGCTCTGGGCGTTGGTCCTGTAAAAGACGGCCGCGCCACTCCACGCCGAGCCCTCCTCGCTAAGAGCCCGGATGGTGGCTGAGACGAACTCCGCCTCCTGCCGCTCGTCGTCGGCCCGGAAGACGACCAGGGGCTCGCCGCCCTCACGGCTCGTAAAAAGGGTCTTTGGGCGACGGCCCTTGTTGAACGCCACGACGGCCGAGGCGGCATCGAGAATGGTCTGGGTCGAGCGGTAGTTCTCCTCCAGCGTCACGACCCGGGCATCGGGGTAGTCGGCATCGAAGTTGAGGATGTTCTCGATATTGGCGCCCCGCCAGTGGTAGATCGACTGATCATCGTCTCCTACGACACAGAGGTTTTGGTGGCCGGCGGCCAGAAGACGGAGCAGCCTGTACTGGGTGTGGTTCGTGTCCTGGTACTCGTCCACCAGGATGTGGCGGAGGCGCTCCTGGTAGCGCCCTAAGACCTCCGGGAACTGCTCGAACAGCAGCACGGTGACCATGAGGAGGTCGTCGAAGTCGAGGGCCACGTTGGCCTTGAGCGCCGCCTGGTAGCGGGGGTAGAGGCGGGCGGCCACCGCGGCCGGCCCGAACTCTGCGGCCTCGGCCTCGGCGGAAACCTCCTCCGGGGTGAGGCATAGGTTCTTAAAGGAGCTTATGTGGTGCTTCAGCAGGCGGGCCGGGGTGACCTTCTCGGAGATGTTCATCGCCCGCGCCACCTCCTTAAGGCACGCGGTCGAGTCGGCCTCGTCGTAGATGACGAACTGGGGGTGGAAGCCGAGAGCGCCGATCTCTCGCCTGAGGATGCGGACGCATGCCGAGTGGAAGGTCGAGATCCAGAGGCGGTCGGCCTCGGCCCCAAGCAGCGCGGCGACCCGGCTCCGCATCTCCTCGGCGGCCTTGTTGGTGAAGGTCACCGCCAGCAGCTCCCAGGGCTTACAGATGCCCTCGGCGATGAGCCGGGCGATCCGGTGGGTGATGACCTTGGTTTT
>JADFOP010000068.1 GCA_022562795.1 Nitrospinota bacterium | reverse complement strand
GTAACGGGCGAGGCCGTCATGCTACCCGACATGGAGCATCTCTTAACCTGGCTTAGGGCGATTCCCTCGGAGGTGCTGGAGGAACGCATAGAGTACCTCCTGGGTTTCCTGAGCCCCGAGGAGAAGGCCCGCAATCGGGCCCGGGTCGAAAGAATCATACGTACGGCCCGCAGGATGACGAATGAAGAGTTCGCACTGAATATAAAGGAGCTAGGTGACCGCTTGAGCGAGCCTCTGGCCTTTGCTGAGCTAGCCTTCTTTGTCGGCAACAACGCACTCCACTACCCCGACGGCCGGGTGGCCACAGTGACTGGAACGACGCAGTTCAACCCCGGCGGGAGCGTGGATACCCTCATTTACGGTGACCGGCCCGAGGCAAGCGGGCGTTTGGTCCGGGATTACAAGGGTCGGCTACACGTCCTGCCCCCTAGCGGCCGCCTGAAGCGAGATTACACCGGGCAGGTCCACGTTCTCCCGGCCGGCGCCCACCCGGAGCGGGACTACACGGGGCGGGTCCACATTGTCCCAGCTGGCGCCCACCTGGAGAAGGACTACACCGGGGAGGTCCAGGTCGTCCCGGCTGGCGCCTACCTGGAGAAGGACTACACCGGGGAGGTCCACATCGTCCCAACTGGCACCCACCTGGAGAAGGACTACACAGGGCGGGTCAACCTCGTCCCGGCCGCCGCAAACCTGGAGCGGGACTACACCGGAAGGGTCCGGGTCGTCCCGGCTGGCGCCAACCTGGAGCGGGACTACACCGGGCGGGTTTGGGTCGTCACAGCCGGCGCTCGCCTGGAGCGGGACTACACCGGGGAGGTCCGGGTCGTCCCGGCTGGCGCCAACCTGGAGCGGGACTATACTGGGGAGGTCCGGGTCGTCCCGCCTGGTGCCAACCTAGAGCGGGACTACACAGGGTGGGTTTGGGTCGTCACAGCCGGCGCTCGCCTTGAGCGGTACTACACCGGGCAGGTCCAGGTCGCCCCAGCCGGCGCCCACATAAAGCGTGACTACTCCGGGCGTGTCCAGGTTGTCCCGACGGGTTACCGAACGGAAAGGGACCTCCTTGTCCCGCCTGGGGGGCGGACTGTGGCCGATACTCAGAGACAGAACCACGTCGTACCCCCTGGTGCCAACCTCACTCTCGACCCCGAGGGGAAGGCCCACGTGGTGCCGGCGGACTCCGAGATCATGGAGGGCCCTGACGGGATCTGGCGGGTGGTGCCGCCAGGCGGACGGCTTGAGGCCGACTCGACGGGTACGGTCCACGTCCTGCCGCCCGGGGCGAAGCTGGTCGAGGGTGCCGACGGCCGCTGGCTAGTCAAACCTCTAGGCGCGCTCCTCGTCGAGGGGCCGGACGGTCGAAGCCTTGTCACGCTCCCAGGTCTTCCCCAAGGGGCGGAGGTTGTTGTGGGGGCCAACGGCCGTTTAGTGGTCCGACGGACGGCGTCGGCCGTCGGTCCGCCCACGGCTTCTCACCAGCCGCTTCCCGCTTGTGGACCACCCGTCGAAGTCATCCGAGGCAAGACCAAGAACCGAGCGCAACGCGGTTGCCTTTCACAGTCGACCGTCCGCTCTAACGCGATCTCGACTGGCTTACCGCGACTTTAACCTGGCATGGAGTGGCGCCCCTTCGGGCTGTCCATCTTTACGGCCTGGCCTTAACATCTCCATCCTTCCACGGCCGTCTTTCTTTGCAGGCAGCCTGACGTCCTCCTCTTCCTGCGCCTTCTGTATACCCCGCTAGATTTTCCCTGCGGTAGAGCCGTGGCCCGCGTGGTCTATTTGAGATTGCCTCTCAAGGCCCCGCCTCACACACTCCTTTGGGCCCGCCCGAGGATCGACCGCTTGACAAGAGGGGCATATGTGCTATTGTTTTAAAGTCAATAGTTTATGGGGGTTATAGGTGTTGCTTCCGCCACAGCTAGCGGCTATTTCCCTTCCAGGGGCGGATACGATGCGGAAGATCGACCGCTGGGTTGGTATCCCTTGCTGCTTCGTAGCCACCATATTTTCGCGCCTTATGCGCCTGGCGAGGCCTCGCAAGGACGTTGGGCCCCCCAAACGGATACTATTCATTGAGATGGCTGAGATCGGTGGACTCGTGGTGGCCTACCCGGCTTTGCGGCACGCCCGTCGGCGCTTTCCCGACGCCGAGCTATACTTCCTCACTTTCAGCGGCGGCAAGGGCATGCTGGAGATCATGGGTATCATCGAGGATGAGAACCACATCATCATTCGGCCCGACGGCCCTTGGAGCTTCCTGGCTGATACCCTTAAGGCAATCCGATTCATCCGGGGCGAGAAGATCGACACGACCATCAACCTGGAGGCCTTCGCCCGCTTCAGCACTCTGCTGGCTTTTCTCAGCGGAGCGCAACGCAGGGTCGGCTTTCATCGCTTCTTCGAGGAGGGCCGCTATACGGGAGACCTGCTCACCCACAAGGTCATCTACAACCCGCACCTCCATGCGGCCGAGACTTTCATCGCTCTGGTCGAAGCCGCGAGCGAGGAGGGAGGCTCTGAGCCCTTGTGCAAGCGGCCCCTGGACGACATCTCCCTTGATCTGCCCCGCGTACAGAGCTCAGAATCCGCCCGGCAGGCCATCAAAGAGAGGCTCAAAGAGCTTTACCCCCGCCTGGGGCCTGAGCACCGACTGGTATTGCTCAACCCCAATGCCAGCGACCTCGTGGCCGTCCGCAGGTGGCCGAGGGAGAATTTTATCGACCTGGGCCGCGGGCTCCTGGAAGACCCCGATCTCGTGTTGGTGTTGACCGGCACGACAGAAGAGCGAGCCCACGCTGAGGCCATGCGCGGGGAGATCGCCTCGGACCGCGTGCTCAATTTCTCCGGCGAAACTACCTTGAGACAGCTCGTAGACCTCTACAACGTAAGCCATCTTTTAATAACCAACGACTCGGGCCCGGCCCACTTCGTCTCTCTTACCGATCTCCCGGCCCTCGTCCTCTTTGGGCCGGAGACGCCGAATATCTACGGGCCTTTGGGACCCAACGTGCAGGCAATCTACCTCCATCTGGCCTGCAGCCCCTGCGTGTCGGCTTATAACCAGAAGCGCTCTCCTTGCCACGACAACAAGTGCATGACCGGCATCAAGCCCGAGCAGGTGGTGGCCCAGGCCAGGGCATTGCTGAGCGAACGTTCAAAGCTCGTTGACCGCGGCGGCTGACAGCCAATCCGTACCGCCGCCTCAGATGGATCGATCCATGCCCTGCACCGTAAACCCAGGAGTTAGCCGTGAGGTGAGTGGCGGTCCAGGGAATTTAATAGATTACATTAACAAATCAAATGTTTTTTGCTAACTATAATTGAGTTAAATGCTACTCATTAATCGCAGAAGGGTGCTCGGCTTCGGTCTGCTCGTTTTTCTTGCCTGGGCCACCTATGCCGGGTCGCTTGGGAACGATTTCGTTTGGGATGATACGGGCTACATTCTTGACACTCCTGAGCTCCTACATCCCGAAAACGTCCGCTTGATTATCGACCCCGAGCTCTACTTCAGTCGCTTCCAGGAAGGGAGCTGGCGCCCCTTAGTGACGCTCTCCCATTTTTTCTCCGTGGGCCTTTTTCGTTACTGGGCACCCGGTCACAACGCCCTTGACCTCTTCCTCTACACGCTCGTCGTCTTGCTCGTCTTCGGGCTTGCTCTCCAGATGGGCATGCGAGGGCGGGCCGCCTTAATTGCTGCGGCCCTCTTCGCCGTCCACCCCGTCCATGTGGAGTCGGTTATGGTCTCAGGCCTGCGGTCCGATGTCCTCTGCGCCCTGTTCCTGCTTTCGGCCTTCTTGTGCATCATTAAGGCGGATCAAGGAGGCCGTGCGGGCGCGTGGTGGGCCGGGGCCATAGGCCTCTACGCCCTCGGGCTCCTCTCCAAGGAGGTGGCCCTCGTATTTCCCTTCCTCGTCTTGGCTTACGACGGCGCCATTGCACGGCGGCGCAAGGCTCCGCTTGAGCCTAAGGCGTTGTGGCGCCGATACGGCGCGCTGCTGGCCGTAACGGGCGTCTACGCCGTACTCAGGTTCGGGCCCTACGCCGGGCCCCCTCACTCGACGGGCTACGTCGGGGGTTCTTTGGCGAGCGCGATAATTACGATGCCCGGCATCCTTGCGCAGTACGCAAGGCTACTCCTCTTTCCTCTGCGCCTCAATGCGGATTACCTGGTCAGGCCTATCGAGAATCTTGCCGAGCCCCAAGCGCTCGCGGGCCTCGTCGTCTTTGTGATCGCCGTTTACGCGATAGTGTTGGGGTATAGAAAGAGACCCCTTGTGGGATTCGGCCTCGCGTGGCTCCTAATTACGCTGCTGCCCGTAGCGAACCTCGTCCCTCTGGACAACCCCATGGCCGAGCGGTATCTCTTCATCCCATCCATTGGGTTTTGTTGGGCCGTGGGGCTCCTTGCTAGCGATGGGCTTGAGGGAGCTGCTGTCCGAGGCGCTTCCCCCCAAGCCAAAATAGTTTGGGGGGCTATCGGTCTGCTCATCTTGACGCTCGGCCTCCGCACCGCTATGAGGACCAGGGTCTGGAAGGACGAGCTCACCTTGTGGAGGGCCACGGTGGCCGCGTCGCCCGAAAGCTCACGGGCCCACCTGAACCTCGGCGCGGCGCTGATCTCTAAAGGGCGGTGGGAGGAGGCTAGGGAGGAGATTGAGAAGGCCCTCGACCTGGAGCCCGACTCGGCAGAGGCCTTGCACAACCTTGGCCTTATCGAAGCCCGCGATACCCATTGGATCGATGCCGAGGCCGCCTACAGGCGCTCCTTGCTTCTTCAGCCCGATGCGCCGCCGACCCTCTACAACCTCGCCCGCGCTCTGTTAGCCCAGGGAAAGGCTTCCGAGGAGGCGGAATGGCTGCTCGCCCAAGCGGTCTCCATCAAGCCGCTCTTTACTGACGCGCACCTGCTGATGGGCAACATGCTCACGATGCGACCGGACCTATTCGGGGCGATCGTATGCCGGGTGCCTCTGCTCGATATGCAGCGATACCACAAGTTGCTGGCAGGGGCGAGCTGGATCGCCGAGTACGGTAATCCGGACGATCCCGACCAGTGGCAGTTCGTGCGCACGTTCTCCCCCTACCACAATGTGACCAAAGATGCCCACTATCCCCGTATTCTTTTTACGACGTCGACACGTGACGATCGAGTGCACCCCGGTCATGCCCGCAAGATGGTGGCGAAAATGAAGGCCATGGGCCACGATGTGCTCTATTACGAAAACATCGAAGGCGGTCACGGCGGTGCCGCAAACAACAAGCAAACGGCTTTCATGTCCGCCCTGGCGTATACATTTCTCTGGAATGAATTGCAATAGGTTCGACGCCCGTGAGTTTTGAAAGATCGCACGCGTGCTCTTCGCAAACGGGGTACTCTGCCGGAACTGCACCGTCCAGTTCGGTCACGTGCTCGGTCGCATTCTTGTCGCATGCTTGGCATTTCATTTCCGGCCCTCCAATTCCCCCGATTTGTACTTCCGCCAGTACTCGTCGAGTCG
>JADFOP010000067.1 GCA_022562795.1 Nitrospinota bacterium | reverse complement strand
CTTGGCCGCCCTGTCCCTACGCGGGATTCCCCCCAAAACCATCGGATCAAGCAAAAAAATCGCTCCCCATTCGGGAAGTAAAGGAAGTACGGGAAGTGCGTGACGACAGGCCCGCCTGTTTTTTTATATTTAAAAATGTAGTCCGCCTGAGGCGGATTTAGGCTGTCCGGGTTTTCTTTGCGGACAGGGAGTCGCAAGCGACCTTTGGTCGGCCCTGTCCCTACAGGGTTTGTTGGTGTCGGGGTGCTGCAGGCAGTGGGGCAAGCCCCCAAGGGGGCTGGGTCGCAAGTCCGCCTTAGGCGGAGTCGGCCCGACTACACGGATGAGAAAACCCACGGATAGGGGTAAATCACATGTCCCTGCAGGTCGTCCAGCCCATGTTATTCACAAATAGGGGAGATTGCCCCATTGACCGTTCAAGCTCCCTGACGGCCCGATTTTCCGCGATTTTCCGCGATTTTCCGAATACGGGGCGGATGATTGCAGATATGAAAACCCCCGCCGGGATGCCCGACGGGGGTCTCGATTTCTCTTACTCGGCGACCTTCGCCACGTTGATGGCTTTTAAGCCCTTTGTGTCTTCGATTACCTCGAACTCCACGGCCTGGCCTTCGGCCAGAGACTTATAGCCCTCACCCTGGATTGCCGAGAAATGGACGAAGACGTCCGGCCCGTCCTCACGCTCGATGAAGCCAAAGCCCTTGCTCTCGTTGAACCATTTTACTCGTCCTTTCTCCATCCTGCCGCTCACCTCCCCTCGTTGGATTTTGCTCACGAGACGGACCGGCGGGCGATAAATAAACCGCACGGCTCACAACAGACGCCTGTGCGGTGGTCTGTCGTCCCTATCGTTCCTACCAAGTCTATCTCCTGCTACCCCTATAATAGTACAGGCGGTGTAATTTGGCAAGTTTTTTTGAGCTGCGAGGGGCCGGCGAGGTGTCTCTCGGAAATAAACAGGGGGCGGTGCTTAGAGTTGGAAAACCCCCTGCTTCGTCCCCTTCAGCCAAAGATATATAGACTCTATAATGGACCTGGATCCCCGGGGAGGATTCGAACCTCCATCACCAGATCCAAAGTCTGGGGTCCTGCCATTGGACGACCGGGGAGCGCTATATCGATACTTTGGGCCTGCTCTCCTTCAGCCCGGCGCGGGCTTGGCGCCAGGCCGCCTCAACCTGCGGCAGAGCCGCCGGGAGCGGGAACTTCTCATCGACCAGGTGGTGGCGGCGGAAACCCATCGCCTCGCGGTGGATGATGAGGTGGTGGCGGACACCCTCCGCCTGAGCCCTCAGTCCCACGTGGAGCTCGGCGGACCGCTCGACGGCCCGCACGCCTTGGGCCAGCGTCGCCCCTCGCTTCGGGGGAAGCGCCTCGATGCCGGCGATGAGCTCGCCCCAAGACCACCGGGCGGCCTGAGGACCGAGCCTTCTTAGAACGGAATCCACCAGCTCCCCAAGGCCCGCCTCGAAGGTTTGCCGAGCCCCCTCGAGGGCTTCGAAGAGCTCTGCGAGCCGGCTCCCGTACGCTCCAGCTCGGCGTGCGATCTCGCGGTGAAACTCGGCCTGGAGCGCTTCTAAGGACTCGGCCCGGCTTTTCGGGATGCGCTGGAGCCCGTAAGTCTCGTACGGGTCTAGCCGCTCAACTCTCGCGTCGTTGTCGCCCATAATCCCTCTCGGCGTTACATAATAAACCACCTCAGAGCTCCGTGACAAGGGCGCCAAAAAAAACGTTGCAAAAATGCTGATGGTATGGTAACGTCCCGCGTGGAAGTACCGAAACCCCTTCAGCGGAAGACAAGTTCCACGAAGGCGCACCTGGGTTTCTTTAATAGTCTGTCCATATACGATAGCATCGTTCTCGTTTCGAGAGTGCTGCGTTTTGTCGCCTGACGGAGCCTGAAGACGGAGTGCGCGATGAACGTTGAGAAGATTAAGAAAACTTACTCCGCGTGGTCGAATATCTACGATTACGTCTTCAAGTGGTTTTTCAGCCCACGCCAGAAGCACGTCATCGAGGCCATGAACATTCGGTCCGGCCAACGTGTGCTCGATGTGGGCGTGGGCACCGGCCTCACATTGCCCCTCTATCCGAAGGACTGCGAAGTCATCGGCATCGACCTCTCCGGCAATATGCTAGCCAAGGCCAGGCGCAAGGTCGAGGAGCTCGCTCTCACGCAAGTAAACCTCCTTGAGATGGACGCCCAGCAACTCTCTTTCGCCGATAACAGCTTCGACCACGTCCTGGCGACCTTCGTAATTTCGGTCGTTCCCGACCCGGTACGCACCATCAGCGAGATGAAGCGTGTGCTGAAGCCCGAAGGAAACCTCGTAATCGTCAACCATTTTCAAAACGAGAAGAACAAGGTGATCGGGACGCTTGAGAGGTGGGTGGCTCCAGCCTGCCGATTCCTAGGCTGGAGGTCAGACATCAAATTGTCGGACTTGGCCGAGACCGCCGACCTGGCCATCGACAATTGCTACCAGATTAAGAAACTAGACCTCTGGCACGTCGTCTTCGCGACGAACAACAAGTAATCGACCGCCTCCTTGAGAGGCGGGCGCCTGCCTAGCCCGCTCCCGCCGCGCGCGGGGGCGGGTTTTTTCATTGGGCCACCCTCTCCTTTTTACACCTCTCTACCCTTGAGGGCTTCGCACTCCGGTAGAAGCGGACGAGCTTTGTGACCGCCCTGATGACGTCCTCGACGTCTTGGTACGTCATGGTCGGGTAGAGGGGGAGGGAGAGGATCCGGTTGTTTAAGTCCAGGGCGCGGGGAAAGTCCTCTGGGCGATAGCCGAAGGTTTCCCGGTAGTAGGGCTGGATGTGGAGCGAGCGAAAGTGTACGCCCGTCGCGATGTTTTCTGCCTTGAGGGCTTCCATCAGGCCGTCCCTGTCGATATTAAGCATTCCGTCACTGAGGGCGATGATGAATAGGTGGTGGGCGTGAAGGACGCCGTTGGCCTCCTGAAAAAACGTCTCGATCTCGGGCAGGGCGGCAAAGGCCTCCCGGTATCGCTCCGCGTGGCGGCGCCTCGTGGCGATGAATGAGTCGAGCCTGGGAAGCTGGTGGATGCCCAATGAGGCCTGGATATCGGACATGTTGTACTTGAACCCCGGCGCCAAGAGCCTCCCAATGAAGGGAGCCCCCGGGCTGGTATCGCTTCCAGGCGTCTCGGCTTATCCCGTGGAGGCTGTAGAGGCGGGCTGTCTCGGCCCACTCGGCGTTGTTTGTGGCCAACGCACCTCCCTCGATGGTGGTGATGTTCTTAACAGGGTAGAAGCTAAAGCAGGTGAATTCGCTGATCGCCCCGATCTTCTCGCCCTTGTATTGCGCCCCTAGGGCGTGGGCCGCATCTTCGACCACGGCTAGTCCGTGGCCTTGGGCCACGGCGTGAATCCGGTCGAGGTCGCAGGGAAAGCCGGCCATATGGACGGGAATGATGGCCTTGGTTCGTTCGGTGATCGCCGCCTCTATGGCCTCCGGGTCGATATTCAGCGTTGCTGGGTCGAGGTCGCAAGACGGGTCGTAGGCCAGGCCCGCCAGGTGGATGACGGCGTCCACGCCCTCCATGAGCTCGGCGTGGTCGGCGATGTCGACGATATTGGCTTGGACGAGCTGGAAGTTCGGGTGGCCGAGAAGCAAGGCCACGGGCTTATCTCCGAAATAGAGCCGGTCGAGACACAAGACTTCGTAGCCTTTGTCCACGAGCCGCCGAGATAATATGGAGCCCAGGTAACCTGCTCCGCCTGTTACAAGAACCCTCTGCACAAGCTCGCTCCTCCCTACCAGCTCATTCCGCTAGCTCTTATCAGCAATTACCGTGCCTCATGGGGCGAGAGCCCACGGGTGATAAACGCCCAAGGGGTGGCGGCCTCCCTGGAGGGCGATTTATCGATGGCGCTGGAGTCTTTTGAGAGGGCCCTGGCTCTCAGGCCCTCATTCGCTCTTGCCCGGTGCAACCTCGCAACGGCCCACATGGGAGAGCGCGGAGGGGTGATTTCAGCCGAAGAGGCCCGCCGCCAGACCGAGGAGGCCCTTAGAGCTTTGGCTGAGGAGGGCCTCAGCGATTCCGACCTGGAAGGTCCTTACCTCCCCATCGCCTACGACCGATTTTGCCTTGAGATAAGTAAGGCTTATATTGACCACCCTTCAGGTCCTGAGAGAAGACAAGCCCTAACGGCGTGTCTTAATTACCAGATGTCGAAGTACATGGCCCTGCTGGCAACCGAACGGAGCGATTGGGACGAGGTCGAACGATACGTCCTGGAGGCTCTGGCCATCTTCGGCGATGACGGCTACGTGTTAAGCGGCCTCGCCAATGTCTACTGCGCCAGAGGGCGTTTTGGCGACGCCGTCGGTGTCCTCCGCCGGGCCATGGGGTTGGAGCCCTTCCACTCCGAGGCCCAGTTTAATCTGGCCCGCCTATACCGTTTCCTCGGCAATACGCCAGACGCCATTGCCCGGCTCGTGGAAAGCCTCGAGCTCAATCCTCTGTTCGGCCGATTCCAGGTGCCGGCCTTAAACGAGCTAGGTGCGTGGCTCCAGGAAGCAGGCAGATCCGAGGAGGCACGTTCCTGTTGGCAGGAATCCTTACGGCTGAATTCTAATCAACACCAAATTCAGGTTCTTCTGGAAACTCGGTCACATCAAGGAAGGCACGCTATAGGCCATTTTAATGAATAATCGCTTACAATGAGGTGAGGATGAGAGAGAGGAGCACAGCTAGGAGGGTGGTTGTTTTGGGTTATCATGAGGTGGGCTACGTCTGTCTTGAGGAGCTCATTAAGGCAGGTGAGGAGGTTGTCGCTGTGGTGACGCACCACGACGATCCCAACGAGAACGGTTGGTACCGGTCCGTCGCTGAGCTGGCCCGGACTCATTCTATTCCGGTCCATACCCCGAACGACGTCAACAAGCCGATCTTTGTGAGTAGCTTGATGGCCCTCCAGCCGGACATCCTTTTTTCCTTGGCTTTCCGCCAGATCGTCTCCCCCGATATCTTGGCCATCCCCCCCCGTGGTTGCATCAACCTCCACGGCTCGCTCCTTCCCAAGTACCGGGGACGAGCGCCGGTCAATTGGGTTTTGGTCAACGGGGAGACCGAAACGGGGGCGACCCTTCATTATATGGAGGCAAAGGCGGATCGAGGCGAGATTATCTCCCAACGGGTTGTTACCATTAGCGATACGGACACCGCCATTTCCCTACACCATAAAATGACGGAAGCTTCACGTGAGCTCTTTCGTGAAACTTGGCCCCTCAAAAAATCGGGCCGGGCACCCCGTATCCCACAGGATCATTCCCTATCGAGCTACTTTGGTCGAAGGACACCTGCGGATGGAAAGATTGACTGGGTTCAGCCTGCCCGCGCGATCTACAATCTCATCCGGGCCGTAACACATCCTTATCCTGGAGCTTTTACGTTCCACAATGGACGGAAGCTCTTCGTCTGGTGGGGCGAAGTTTGCGACCTGCAGGATGAAGTTCAAGGGCAACACCCTGGAGAGGTTATCGGGGTAGACTCAGACGAAGCGATTGTGGTTGCTTCGGGTGAGGGTGCCTTGCAGGTGATTTCCCTCCAGTTGGACGGCGAGGAGGAGCTTGGGGCCGGAGAATTTGCCCGGCGACATCACATCGGTCCGGGAGCGCGACTGGGCTCGTGACCCGGAAGCGTCTTTATAAACCGTAACTGTCTCGACCGTCCTATCCCACCCCGTATGGAGCTAAAGGCCTAAGTCTTTTAGCCCTATCTCGTTGGACAATTTGCCGTTATCAAGTCATCGTGTCGGGGCCTGCCCATACTCAATCTTGATCATTGGAACATGGACCCTGTAATTGAAAAAAATTGCTCTCCGAGCGTAGGAAAATGATTTTTGGACTAGACACGGAGGCATGGAAGAGTTTATATTGTTTAGTGACCCGTGGGATGGGAGGGTGGTCGGAGGGAGTATACAGCAAAATTTTCTTCGTTGAATTCTGACGTTTTAACTATACTCCTTTGATTTCTATTTCCTCAGCAATATAAAGGCTCAGGTTTCAGT
>JADFOP010000066.1 GCA_022562795.1 Nitrospinota bacterium | reverse complement strand
CTCCTCGCAGCGATTATCGGCTACCCTTGCCTGAAACTCAGTGGGCCTTATTTTGCCATCGCCATGCTGGGGCTCAACGAGATTGTACGCGTCTTCGTAAACCTGTGGGAATCTGTCACGCAGGGAGGGGAGGGGATCAACCTCCCGCCTGTCCTCAGCATCGTCTCCTCTTATACCGCGATGGGGCTGCTGGCCTTCGCCACGGTAGCGACGACCTACTTTGTGGCGAACTCAAAGTTCGGCTTGCGCCTGCTGGCCATCCGGGAGGATGAGATCGGAGCAGAGGTGATGGGCATCAATACGACTCTTTACAAGCTGGGCGTCTTCGTCTTGAGCGCCTTCTTTGCCGGTGTGGCAGGGGGCATCTACGCCTGGTACTTGAGCTTCATCGAGCCTGAGAGCTCCTTTGCTCTACTGGTGACTATCGAGATGATTATCATGGCGATGTTCGGCGGTCGCGCAACAGTCATGGGGCCGGTCATCGGGGCCACCTCCCTCTACCTCGGCTCCGAGATGCTGTGGGCCCGGTTCCCTGAGGCCCACCTGGCCCTCTATGGCCTCCTCATTATCTTCGTGGTCCTTTACATGCCGCAGGGGGTCATGGGAATGCTGCGTGAGCGAGGCTGGGTGGCGAGAGGATGGTAGGGGAGGAGCCGATGCGTAACGACGCTATTTTGGTGGTAGAAGACCTTTCGAAGAATTTCGGCGGTATCAAGGCCGTCAACCACTGCACGATGGCATTTAAAACCCAAGTCATAAACGGCCTCATCGGACCCAACGGCAGCGGCAAAACGACCCTGTTCAACCTCATCTCCGGCCTCTACAAACCCGACGGAGGCGCCATCTATTACAAGGGCGAGTCTATCACGAACCTCAAGGCCTATCAGGTTACCAGGAGAGGTATCGGCCGGACGTTTCAGATCAATCGGGTTTTTCCCGAGCTTACGGCTTATGAGAACCTCGTTGCCTCGGCTCCTAAAGGTGGTGAGCGAGAAAACCGCGACCAGGCTGAGGAGCTGTTGGCCTTCGTAGACCTCGACCCTCTCCGGGACGAGTTCGCCGGTAATCTCTCCTACGGACAGCAGAGGCTTCTTGAGTTCGTCCGGGTTCTCATGCTCGACCCCGAGATCATCCTCCTCGATGAGCCTGCCGCCGGCGTCAACAGGACCCTGCTTAACAAGCTCCTCGACTTTATTCTCCAACTTCGGGACCAAGGCAAGAGCTTCATCATCGTCGAGCACGACATGAAAGTAGTGATGAACTTTTGCGAGTGGATCTATGTCATGGACTACGGCAGCAAGATTGCAGAAGGAGCGCCCGCCGACATCCAGAATGACCCGAAGGTCATTGAGGCGTACTTTGGACGGCACTGAACCCATCCTCCAGATTGAGGGCCTCTCGTCCGGCTACGGGAACAACAAGGTCTTGGATGAGGTCTCGCTCTACGTCCATGAAGGTGAGGTCGTAACTATTATCGGCCCCAACGGGGCCGGCAAATCGACCGTTTTCAAATCCATTGTTGGGTTCTGCCGAATATTGGGGGGGAAGATCCGGTTTCGGGGCGAAGAGATTACGAGGATTCGGGCCGATAAGGCTCTGCAGAAGGGATTGGCCTATGTGCCTCAGGGTCGCATCGTCTTCCCCCACATGACAGTTCTAGAGAACTTGGAGATGGGCGCCTTCCTGGAGAGAAACGCCGCCCGCTTGAGCGCCGGCCTTGAGAAGGTCTTCGCCCTCTTCCCGCTCCTGAAGGAGCGGCATTACCAGAAGGCAGGCACCATGAGCGGCGGCGAGCAGCAGATGCTGGCGATCGGCCGGGGGCTGATGATGGACCCTGATCTGGTGCTTCTCGACGAACCTTCCCTCGGCCTCGCCCCCAAGTTCGTCGGCTTTATATTCGAGAAGATTGCCGAGCTACGCTCCATGGGCACGACCCTGGTCATCGTGGAACAGAACGCCGCCAAAGCGCTGAGCATTGCCGACCGGGGGTACGTCCTGGAGCTCGGATGTAACCGCTTTACCGATACGGGTCCGGGATTGCTGGCCAACGAAGAGGTCAAGCGCCTCTACCTCGGCGGATGAGACGGACTTCGGCTCCCTCGGTCGGAATGTTTTTGTGACGCAGGGGCGACTCTAAAGCGTTGATATAGTTCCTCTACGGCATTGTCAAAGGCTTAAGGCGAAGGGGAGGACAGATAAAAGGAGGGTTCTCCATATGCCTATGAAGGCGGATGCGTGGTTGCACCAGCAAGTTTTGGAACAGGCCCAAGATGCCATCGTCGTTTCTGACCGAGACGGGATGATTTGCCTATGGAATAGAGCGGCCGAGGCGATGTTTGGCTACCCGGCCGGGGAGGCCGTGGGGCAATCCTTGGATATTATCATTCCGGAGCGCTTCCGAGAGCAACACTGGGAAGGCTACCATAAGGTCTTAGAGACCGGGGTCACACGGTACGGCACCGAGCTGCTTGCTGTTCCTGGTGTCCGGAAAGATGGTGAGCGCATTTCCCTGGAATTTAGCATTTCCATCCTTAGCGATGAAGCGGGCGAACGCATGGGGTTCGCGGCCATCTTGCGCGACGTGACCGAACGTTGGAAGGAGCAAAAGGCGCTGAGGGAGCGATTGGCCGACTTAGAGGCCAAGGCGGGAGACTAGGCCAATCCGCCTGCCGAATGATGAGTTGCGCCCGGCCATTAAGGGCAGCACGGCTCGCTTCGTCGGCAAGCCCTTCGGTGAGGAGGTCAGAAGGAGTTGCCGTAGCCGCTCGTTTTTTCCTTGCGCTGGCCCTAAGGCTCTTGTATTGTGGGGCTTAGCTAAAGCCCCTGCAACCAATAGCAGCGAGGGAGTTCAAACCACGAGGGGCCGTAATATTATTAGCGCACCGAACCCGCCAATCTGCTCTGAGTGAACTGCCGGACTTGAGCGCGTAGTCTCTAGGCTCTCCGGTCGCAGTTTCAGACGAGATTCGCCGTTTTCTGCGGGTTGATGTCGCCGGGCCCCGGCAAAAAGAGGACACACTACAACAATGGAGTCCCAGGATCAACTCATAGCGTGCGAGGATTGCAAGCAGACCTTCACCTTCACCGCCGGGGAGCAGTCCTATTACCAGGAGCGGGGGTTCTCCGCCCCCAAGCGCTGCAAGGCGTGTCGGGCGGAGCGCAAATTGGCCCACGGTCGGGGCCGGGGAGAGCCACGCCAGCTCCATGACGCCGTCTGCTCCGGCTGCGGGACGCAAACTCAGGTGCCCTTCGAGCCCGTAACCGACCGGCCGGTCTACTGCCGTCCCTGCTTCGACGCCCAACGGGCCCAACCCCCTAAAGACTAGAGCTGCTGTTTGGACTGATGGTGGTGGACTTAGCCCCGAGGGGGCTCTCCACTCGGCTCTCCTTGCTCTTCGTCCTCCATACCCTCCTGTCGAAGTAGATCTCGAAAATCCCGGAATGTCTCGAACCGGATCGCTTCAGCGCCACCTCCGTCGTGGGGACAGAGTGCCCGAAGGAAACGATAGGAATAGAAGCCGGTGTCGTGGCCGTCACTCCAGGCCAGCTTGACGGCATAGGTTCCAACGAGGCTAATCTCATCGATCTGGAGAGAGGAGCGGTCGGTCTCTCCGGTCACCACTCGAAGGCCCTTTGTGGCCTCACCCCGATCCTTGTTGCAGGTTGCGCATGGGCAGGCCCGGCGAAGATAGTCGTAGCGCATCTCGCAGATGTGCTCGTCGGCCCATTCGACCCGAAGCGTCTGCTCCTCGGCAAGCCGTTGAATCTTTAAGGGCGTATTAGCTGGATCGGGGGATTTCATGCGAGATTGCTCCTTAAAAGGCAGGCAGAAGGCTATCAAATACCTTGATGGAAAGAAACCCGTCCGAAGAGGGCTTTATACGGGAACCCTCCCGCCGCCACAAATCTCTTCAAGCAAGCTCTCCCAGCTTTTTCGCTCGTTGGCGGGCTCTACGAGATGCCTCAGGCCGTTACACCATGCTTTGAGGGTCTCGTAGAAATCGGCGTCTCCCTCGGCGCGCTCCAAAAGATTTGCCAGCGCTTTCGTGTCTCCGGTTGGAAAATAGCCGGGGTAGTCGGCCCCGAGGATGCCGATAGATCCAGAAATCCGCGACGAGACTATGGGCACCGAGCAGACGAGAGCCTCGGAGACGACGTTCGCGCCCCCCTCCATCTTGGAGCTGAGCGCCAGAAGCCTGCTTCGGGCGAGGAGGCGGAGGGCTTTCCAGCGGGGGAGCTCCCCCAGCCAGCGGTACCGTGGATTGGATGCTTCCTCAGCACGGGCTTTCTTCTCCATCTCTTCGCTGAGGGCAGCCCCAACTTGAACCACCCGTATCTTCGAAGCGGGGGGGAGAAGGCGGGCGGCTTGGGCGGCGCGGAACGGGTCCTTGACGGGGCGGAGGTGGCCGAGCACGCATACCTCGAAGACGCTCTTTTTAGGGACGAAGGTTCCTGGAGGTTTCCTAACGGACTGATAGATAACCCTGGCCTTCCCTCGGAGGTGCTTTGGCAGGGCATCAGCGCCCATCGGCTGGAGCAAAATGAGCCGCGAGGCCAACTCCAGCGACTCCTGAGCCGATGGATCGGTATGAATGTCGCCGTAGAGATCGGTCCCGGTAAGCGCGAGAACGATTGGCAGATCGGGGTGCTTGAGCCGAAAACGGACCAGAGAGGCGTGGGTGCGACGTGCGTGTAGGGCCACGAGCAGGTCGCATCGCTGGCCCTCGTACGCTTGCTCGATGTTCACACGGTGGCCGAGCTCGCGCAATATACGGGCCCACCGGAGCGCGGTCACACGGTTTCCCTTCCTTGAGCGGGCCGGCGCAGGTGTGACGAGACTGATTTTCATTGGTCGAGCGCACAGGTACGGAATCCCGCCCACACGTCGCGACGGTCCGGCGTGTAATAATTGCGCCATGTGTTGCGAAGCATTCGGGAGCGGGTCACCCAGCTACCTCCCCGCAGGACCTTACGAGTTCCAAACCAGGGCTCGGAATACTCTTTGTACGGGTCTATCTCGAAGCCCGGATAGGGAAGAAAGGTGGAGCTGGTCCACTCCCACGCGTTTCCGAGCATTTGCCGGCACCCAAAGGCGCTGTCGCCCTCCGGAAGCGCTCCCACGTCGATGCACCCCATGGCATCCCAGTCCAGGTTCGCGCGTTTCGGATTTGGAGCCTCATCTCCCCACGGGAGGCGGGATTTCCTTGAGGTGGGGCCCTCGCCTTCCCGATCGGGGTCGAGGGCGGCCGCCGCCTCCCATTCGGCTTCGGTTGGAAGCCTGCAAGAAGCCCAGCGGCAGTAGGCCTCCGCCTCGAACCAGTTGACGTGTATTACTGGAAGGTGCGGCTCAAGCCTTACCCAATTATCGAAATGCCGACGGAGCCATTCGCCGCTCGACTCCCGCTGCCAGTAGACCGGGTGCGTGGCGCCCTCTCGCTCTCGCCACTCCCAGCCTTCCTCGCTCCATAGGTCCCTGCGTAGATACCCGTCGTCATCCACAAACGCCGCGAATTCGGCCTGAGTGACCAACGCCCGAGCGATTGCGAATGGTTTCAACTCAACCGGGTGGGCCCACTTCTCGTTGTCGAACACGAATGGCTCCTCCCGGCTAGCTCCCAGCATAAACTCCCCGCCGGGGAGCTCGACGTAGCCGGGCAGCGACCCGCCATCGGTCTCGGCTGTGCGCGGGCCGGCGTCGGTGGAGAACTTTGGCGGCGGGTATGCTAGGGTCTGCCGAGCGTAGGTTAGCGCCTCGGAGTGCATGTCTTCATGGAAGACGGTATATCGGACGAAGTAGATCAACTCCTCGCTGGGCTTACCCTTTAGAAGCTGGTCGATCACCCTGTCACTCACTTCGCGCATATAGGCATAGGTCTCCTCGCGAGAGGGGAGCGGTAGGTCCCACCGAGTATCGTGTGGTATAGCGATGGAATCCCAAAGAGAGTCGCCGTCGCCTCGAATAGGCTTTTGTTTGCAGACATCTCGCAGGATCCATTTTTCTTGAAACCACGCCATATGCCCGATCTCCCAAAGAAGGGGGTTTATGATCGGAATGCGGGGGCCCATAAGCTGTTCGTCATCCAGATCTGAGACTAAGTCAAAGGTTCGCTGACCGACATCGCGCACCCACTCAGCCAATTCCGCCGTCGAATCTCTCATTGGCGCCATCGGAGTCTACCTTTCGCCTTTCTCAATTGAGACGCTT
>JADFOP010000065.1 GCA_022562795.1 Nitrospinota bacterium | reverse complement strand
TTTAGTTTAAAGTCGGGGATTACTGGAGAGGTTGTGGTCGAGCAAGGAAGCGTTATTTCATCTCAACCAGAGCTTGAGCGATATATCAAGGATTTGGAACAACAACTAGCCTCTGTGGAGGATGACTCCCGATTGGCGAATCGTGATTTGCAAAAAATACGACAAAATCAGCAACAGGTCCTTAATCAAATGATGTTAACATTACCTGAGAGGCTCTATGAGACCGCGATGGACGCCATCCGGAAAGCTGGTGGATGATCGCCAGACAACGCAGTCGGGCATCTTCATAGAGGGTGACACCCATCCGACAGGCCTTAACGGGGGAGTGGCTAAATCCCCACGGTAATTCTGTGGGTACGTATGAGCTTATCAGCCCGAAAAGTCTTCCAGCCTATTGGGCGACCTTAAACTCGCCCCGGCGATTCTTCGCCCAGGCCCTCTCATTGTGACCTCGCGCCGCAGGCCTCTCTTCGCCGAAGCTTATGGTGAAGATACGTGCGGAATCAATCCCCAATGAGATGAGATAGCTTCGAACTCTCATGGCCCGCCGCTCGCCTAGGGCGAGATTGTACTCGACGCTACCCCGCTCGTCGGCGTGGCCCTCGATCCGGACCTTGATGTCCGAATGGTCGCGGAGCCAGGTGGCATTATCCTCGAGGGTGTCCCTGGCATCGCTAGTCAGGCGTGACTTGTCGAACTCGAAGAAGACATTGCGCACGTTTCCCGCGAATCCGAACGCGACGCCCGATGGCGCCCGAACAGGCGGCGCCGGCGCCGTCATCCACGACTTGGCCCTAGGCAGCCATTCCTTTGGGGGCGCAGAGGCCGCCTGACAGCCGACCAAGCCAACGGCCACAATGACGAGTGATGCAAACCACAATCGAGTGCATGTCCGATTGGTCTTCACTAGACCACCTCCCTTTGCATCTAGTCCACCAAGTGCAGAGTCTGTAAGTTACAGTATACTAACACTAGCACATTTTTTCCGCCAAAATAAGCCCTAAATGATGAGACCGACGGATTGAGGAAAAAGGGCCCGCGGCCCGAATAAAAGCCTGTCGGATTTGGGTATGCTCAGGGGGAGGCCACCGTATAACAAGAGCAGACTACAGGCCGGTAATTTTCCCCTCTCCTCTTGCATCTTGATGTGGTAGGATTTAGCCATCTTCATCTGAGCTTAGTATTGATAAGGGCAGCCAACATCCACAATGTGCTCCTCACCGAGAGAAGCCGATTCATCCTTGACACCACGGCTGAAAGTTGAATTTAGTCATTCAGCTCGCTCTACATCCGACTTTGCCACGGAAGTGCTTGAGGGGCTGTCTGCGCATCCCAAGCGGATTCCGTGCCAATATTTTTACGATGAGGCCGGCTCAAAATTATTTGAGGAAATTTGCAATCTGCCTGAATATTACCTGACCCGAACTGAACTATCAATTCTAGAAAGGTTTGCTCCTGAAATCGCGGGCTACTCCACGGGCAATCTTGGGCTCATCGAGCTGGGAAGCGGTAATTCCCAAAAGACCCGTCTTCTCATAGAAGCCATTATCGCTGAGCAAGGCTCCCTACACTACTTCCCAATCGATCTCGCTGAATCGATGCTCGTTGGGGTATCCAAACGGCTTATTCGGCAATACCCTGAGCTTGAAATAACGGCGTGCGTGGCCGAGTATAAAATAGGTATTCGGAAAATCCAGGAAAAAATATTGGGGCAAAAGATGGTGCTCTTCCTGGGCTCGAACATCGGTAATTTCACTCTGAGCGAAGCTACCGGCTTCCTCCGAGAAATCCGACGCCAGCTGAGCGGCGGTGATTATGTGTTGATCGGGGCCGATATGCAAAAAGAGGCGTCCGTACTGGAGGCAGCCTATAATGACTCGAAGAACGTTACGGCTGAATTCAACCTGAACCTTCTTCGGCGAATAAATAGCGAGCTTGGAGGCAATTTTGTTCTCAAAAGTTTCTCCCACCTTGCTTTTTATAACGCGGATGAGAGTCGGATAGAGATGTATTTGCGCAGCGAGCGTGACCAGGAAGTCCACATTCAGGAATTGGACAAGACGTTCCAATTCGAACAAGGCGAGATGGTTCATACGGAAAATTCATATAAATACAGCAGAGAGCAAATTCTCGATCTATCTTCTCAGTCCGGCTTTGATTTATCCCAAAGCTGGCAGGATGAAAGGGGCTACTTCTCCTTAAACTTGCTCGCCCCGGCCTGAGGTCCGCTTTATTAGGGGGCCCTTTTCCCAAACCCAGAGGCTTTTTGACATAGTATCGCTCCGAGAAAAGAATGCTTGAGCTTCAAAACCTCGTAAAGAATTTTCCCGGCCACCCCGGTGCGCTGGACGGTCTGTCTCTGACGGTCTCGGAGGGCGAGATGATGGCTCTGGTCGGGCCGTCCGGGTGCGGCAAGACCACCACGCTCCGCTGCATCAACCGCCTTGAGGAGCCCGATTCCGGGGCGATCACGCTTGATGGAATCGACCTCAGGAATGCCAACGTTATCTCCCACCGGCGCGCGTGCGGCTACGTCATCCAGGAGATTGGACTGATGCCCCATTGGACGGTTCGCCAAAACGTGGCCACCGTGCCGAGGCTCCTCGGCTGGCTACGGGAGACCAGGGAGGCGCGCGTGGATGAGCTCCTCGAAGCGGTCGGGCTCCCACCCGAGACTTTTGGAGACCGGATGCCCTCCCGGCTCTCTGGGGGCGAGCGTCAGCGAGTGGGTATCGTCAGGGCGCTTGCCGCCCGGCCCAGCCTCCTGCTTATGGATGAACCCTTCGGCGCCCTGGACCCGCTGACGCGCGCGGAGATGCACACCCTGCTGAAATCGCTCCTAGCCGGCGAGCAGACGACTGCAGTCTTTGTGACGCACGACCTTGCGGAGGCCCTGGAGCTGGCCGACAGGGTGGCCGTGATGCGCGCGGGCAAGATCGTCCAGGTCGCTACACCCGGGGACCTTCGTGCAAACCCCGCCGACCCGTGGGTGGAAGCGTTCCTTAGAAGCGTGCTTCACGTTTCGCTCGAATGAGAAGGAGGTGTGCGAAGGTGCGTGACCGTCGTCGACCCTTGGCGGTACTCTCTGCGTTGCTCGGTTTTGCGTTGGCATTCTCGCCCGGCCGGGCCATCCGAGCGCAGGAGGCCGGCCGCGAGCGCCCTCTCGTTGTGGCCGCCAAGAAATTTCCGGAGTCAGTGGTCCTTGCCGAGGTCTTAGCCCAATTAGTTGAGCGCGACCTGGGACGAACGGTCATCCGCAAGATGAACATGGGAAATACGGCGATTCTTTTTGAATCGCTGAAAGCCGGCAAAATCGATATTTATCCTGAATACACCGGCACGGCATTGCTTTCGCTCAAGCGTGGGCCTAAGAAGCGCACTTCGGCCGGGGTGCGCCTGGCCGTCGAGCGGGGAATGCTAGAGGAACATGGCCTCTACTGGGGGCCGCCGCTCGGTTTCAACAACACCTATGCGCTCGGGTTGCGCGGCGCCATAGCCCGCGAGCACAACGTTTCCACCATAAGCGACCTGGTCAGGCTTCATGCGACGGGAGTGGGCGTTCGCTTTGCGGTCACGCACGAGTTTCTCGGCCGCGACGACGGATGGGATGGCCTTAGGGCGGCCTACGGTTTGGGTGGGGCGCCACGCGGCGTCGAACACGGCCTCGCCTATGAGCTCTTCAAGAACGACGAGGCGGATGTCATCGATGTCTACTCAACCGAGGGGCTCATCGCCCTCTACGACATGGTCGTGCTCAAGGATGACCGGAATTTCTGGCCGCCCTATGACGCCTCGTATCTCTATGGGCCGAAGGTCGCCAACGATGCCGCCCTGCTTGGCGTGATTGGGCGGATTTCCGGCCGCTTCGATGACGAGACGATGCGCAGGCTCAATTACGCGGTCGAAGTTGCGGGTCGTTCGGTCGAAGAGGTCGTCCGCGATTTCCTGGACCGCGGTTTTGTTGCGCCGGCGACACAAGCCACTGTATCTAAAGGGACTGCCGCTCCCTCAAGGTTCCGAAGCCGCAGGGAGATGAGCTTCTTTGAGATGGTTTCCGCCGACCGATACAAGCTGGCCCGGTATACTGGAGAGCACTTGGCGATGACGCTTACCGCCTTGGCGTTTGCCATAATGGTTGGCGTGCCGCTCGGTTTGCTGGCAATTCGCAACCGAGCAATTGCTGCGGTGACTATCGGTGGCGCGGGCATCTTGCAAACAATTCCGAGCCTTGCTCTTCTGGTGTTTATGATTCCGCTCTTCGCCGGCTCCAGCAGCGGCGGATGGAACGAGGCGGTCACCGCGTTGTTCCTCTATGCGCTGCTGCCGATCATTCGTAATACGAAGCAGGGGATAGAGGACGTCGACCCCCCCGTGCTCGACGCTGCCAAGGGGATGGGTATGACAGGGTGGCAGCGGTTGCGTTACGTCACAATGCCGCTCGCTCTCCCCGTCATTCTGGCGGGAATTCGCACCGCCGCGGTCATCACGGTCGGCACAGCGGTGCTCGCTGCGTTTATCGGCGCCGGCGGCCTCGGCACACCGATTCTGGCGGGGCTTTCGGTCCAAAACATGACCGAGGTCCTGACGGGGGCCGTGCTCGCGGCGCTGCTGGCGCTGGTTATAGACGGCGCATTCTCACTCTTGCAGCGGTCCGTCACGCCGGAGGTGTGATACAGCCGAGCACGTTGCCGGACACGCACATGAAGGGGAGAGAAGGTCCATCGTCGGTATTGTTGATGGAGGAAATATGATTTCGGCCCGCGCTGATGTCGTTGGAAGCCTGCTTCGCCCGCCGGAGCTTCTCAAGGCCCGAGAGGAGTTGGGCGCGGGCCGGATGAGCCGGGCGGAGTTTAAAGCAATCGAGGACCGGGCGGTTGACGAGGCCATCGCGCTTCAGGAAGAGGCCGGTCTCGAAGTGGTCACCGACGGCGAGATGCGTCGGTTGTCCTTCCAGAGCCAGATGGCGGCGGCCGTTGACGGCTTCGGCGAGTACGATATAGACGCCTTCTTGTGGGGGGAGTGGCGCGGCGATGAGAGCGTGGGGGATTGGAGCAAAGATCGGCCGACGTCGCTGGGGGTCGTCGGGAAGCTCGTCCGCAAGCGCCACCTCTCGGCCGAGGAGTTCACATATTTGAGGGCCCGCACGACCCGAACGCCAAAAATTACGCTTCCGAGCCCGAGCATGTGGGTGAACTTTTGGTCGCCGGAGCGCTCCGCCTCGGCGTATCCGACGCTGGAGGGCTTCCTGGCCGATATTGTCGATATTCTGCGAGATGAAGTTGCGGAGTTAGTTCGCCTGGGCGCGACCTACATCCAGCTCGACGCGCCCCACTACGCTTTGTTGCTCGACCCCAAAACGAGGGCCTTTTACGAGGAGCAGGGCTGGAGCCTGGACAAATGGCTCAGCCGGGGGATCGAGATGGACAACGCCGTGATGGGTCAATTCCCGGGGGTTTCGTTTGGATTTCACATCTGTCGCGGAAACCAGGAGAGCCGCTGGCTGGCCGAAGGCGGTTACGACTCGATTGCAAAACCGATCTTCCGGAAGATACGCGCCCAGCGGCTCTTGCTCGAGTACGATGATGAGCGCTCGGGCTCCTTTGAGCCGTTGAGGGACGTTCCCGAAGACAAAACGGTCGTGTTAGGATTGGTCAGCACGAAGAGGCCGCGTCTGGAGCCGCTCGAAGAGCTGACGGGCCGGATTAAAGAAGCCAGCCGACTCATACCTCTCGAGCGCCTGGCGCTGAGCCCCCAGTGCGGGTTCTCCACTTCTATCGTCGGCAATCTCATCTCGGTCGAAGACGAGAAGCGGAAGCTCAAGCGGGTCGTCGAGGCCGCCCGGGCGGTCTGGGGCTGAATGCTCTTTGCTGGTCCATGGATTGAGAATAGGACCTAAGAACGACCTCGGTCGTGTTGAGAAATTACATATTTCCAGTCCCGTCTATTTCCGGCTCAAGAGGAGTAGGGCGGCTTGAGGGATTGGAAAGGCCTCGACCCTTTGATGGCTGGAGTAACGATGTGAGCAGGTTCGCCATGAGTCAAAACAGGCGACGGATGTCAAGTGTCATGACCATTCCATTGATAGTGGTCTTGGGATTGTCCTTTGGCTCCATCGCGTTGGCGCAAGAGGCGCGCTGGCAGGCGCTCTACGATCAGGTCGAAGCGTTATATCAACAAGGGAAATACCGTGAGGCCATTCCTCTTGCCAAAGAGGCTCTGAAGGTCGCCGAGCACACCTTTGGCCCCGACCATCAGGGCGTTGCCCTGAGCCTGAACCGCCTTGCAATGCTCTACAACGCTCAGGGCCTTTACGGCGATGCCGAGCCTCTCTTTAAGCGTTCGTTGGAAATTTATGAGAAGGCTCTGGGGCCCGACCATCCAGCTGTGGCCGTGATCCTGAACAACCTGGCGGGGCTCTATGAGGCCCAGGGCCGGTACGCCGAGGCCGAGCCCCTCTACCAGCGGGCCCTGGCGATTTTGGAGAAGGCCCTGGGGCCGGACCATCCCGATGTGGCCACAAGCCTGAACAACCTGGCGGGGCTCTATAAGGCCCAGGGCCGGTACGCCGAGGCCGAGCCCCTTTACAAAAGGGCGCTGGCAATTCTTGAAAAGACCCTGGGGTCAGATCACCCCCATGTGGCCAAGAGCCTCAACAA
>JADFOP010000064.1 GCA_022562795.1 Nitrospinota bacterium | reverse complement strand
TGCTCAATGACTTCGATGATACCACCCTCTCTGGGAACGTTGCCATCAGGAACCAAGGCGATGGCTTCGAAATTAATGGGTTCATAGATGGGGTCATTGAGAAGAACCTGGCCAGAGACAACGGCGACGAGGGCTTCGAGCTCGATGACATCGATGATTCCTTGATCTCTGGAAACAGGGCATTCACCAACGCGCGGGACGGCTTTGATATAGATGGCGGCTCCGAAACGACGGACCTGATTAAGAACGTGGCCAAGGGAAACGACGGGGATGGGTTCGACATAGACGGCGACAGCGCGACGATCACCATGGTCGGCAACAGGGCGATCAGAAACCGCGGGACGGGTATCGAGAACGACGGCGGGACTGATACGACCCTTGAGGACAACATCATGAGGGGCAACCGGACCGACCTGGCCGGCGCGGGCGACGACGATACCGATTCTGACTGCACCGGCTCCGCCGGCGCCGCGACGGACCTCGGCGGCAACGTCTTCTCCACCGGCGGGTTTGACACCTGCGTCCCGAAAGCGAGTGATGATTAAAGTTTTTTAATGGGCAGCGGGGGGCCTACATTCCCCCCCCACCCCTTACCCCATACTGCAGTCTTTCCGCCCGCCACCGCCAGGCGGCCTTGAAGAATGGATGTAAAAACCCTTCTTCCTCCTGGGGCCGTCAAGCGTGGCGGGCATTTTTTTTGTAGGAACACCCTTCACGGCTATCCGCCAAAAAAGGCGTCGGGGTCATCCGCCTGAGGCGGGCTGGTGGTGTCGGGGTCAGGGGTGACCCCGACTACCCGGTTTTATGAGGGCATATATAAACCCTCTCCGTATACACGTCTCGCCCTTCATACCCGCGGACAGGGTAAACCCTGTCCCTACAGGGGATTCGTCCCCAAACCATCGAATTCTGGTTATGTAGGGACAGCCTTTAGGCTGTCCGGCCTTTTGGCCTTTCGAACAACGACCCGCCTTCATACGCACGGACAGGGTAAACCCTGTCCCTACACAGGATAGGGCAATGTATTGTCCGTTCTCTTGTTATGTAGGGACGCCCCTCGTGGGTGTCCGGCCTTTAGGGCAGGGAGCGGGAAGTCCGCCTTAGGCGGGCTGGTGGTGTCGGGGTGCTGCAGGCAGCCTTTGGCTGGGTCGCAAGCGACCTTTGGTCGGTCCTGTGTCTACAAGGACTCTTTTTGTGACCCCGCCCGGCCGCTCTCGCCTGATTCCTCTTCTTTGGGGGTCGTTGTTGAGATGCGGTGGGGCGCGTGGGGAACGAGAGCCGCTTGAAGAAGACGGCGGGCCCGATGGAGCCGCGACATCACCGTTCCAATGGGGCAGCCAACGATTGAGGCTATCTCCTTGTAAGCGCACCCTTCGATGTCGGCCAGGTGGACGACGGTGCGGAACGCCTCGGGGAGCTTCTCCAGGGCTTCGTGCAGCGCTCTAGCCGCCTGACGGCCAATGGCGGCCCGCTCGGGGTCGCTGCTCGGGTGGGGCCCCTGCGTGCCGACCATCCGTTCGTGCAACAGCTCCAGGTTATGGGAAGAGGGGCCTTCCCTCGCCGCCGCGCCCTTGCGGTAGGAGTTGATGAAGGTGTTCAGGAGGACTTTGAATATCCAGGCTCTGAAATTTGTGCCGGGCTCAAAGCGATGGAAGTACTGTAGGGCCCGAAGGATCGCGTCTTGAACGAGGTCCTCGGCTTCCTCCACGTTTCGGGTCAGGCGCAGGGCAAACCCGTAGCAGGCGTCGAGGTGCGGCAGGGCCGCTGCCTCAAATGCCTCTCTATCGACCTGAACGCTCGGTTTGTCCATCGGATGAATGGCCCCCTACCCTGCCCCTCTTATCCAACTCTCTTAAGCCTATGCGAGTGAAGGCTCCTTATCGTCTAGTGGGCAGAGGCGGCGGAGACGATAGGGGGCTCCGATGAGGCCTTCGGCCCGCCAGGCGCTCGAAGCGGCGGGCAAGCGCCTCGGCAAGGGGAGCGTTTCCAATCCTGAGGGCGATCTCGTATTCCTGCTGAAGGTAGAGGAGCTCGGGGCTTTCCTGGCCCGCTGGTGAGGCGACATCATTCCTGGGAGGTCGTCCCAGCGCCTCCTCCATCTTCTCCAGCAGGGCTTTGGAGGTCCGGCCGGACCGGTCGTATTCCTCTAGGAGCGCGGCGAGAAGGCCCACCCGAGCTTCCAGGTCGCTACGCTCCCGGCGGACCTCGCTCAACTCCTGGTATAGGTTCGCAACGTCCGAGGCCATCGCCACCGCTTCGGCCTCCGGCTTGCCCGCGACCCGGCCCGGCGACTCAGTCTCGTGGACTTCTCTCTCTAGCATGGAGACGATGGGTTGGTCGTCCTGGAGAGCGAGGAGATTGCTGAAGCTGTCGGAGGCCTGCCCCGACTCGCTTGAGAAAGGAGCACCCTCCCGTCGGGCGGCGGCCGTTCTCGAAATTTCACCTTCTGTGGGATAAAACGCCCGGCGGTATGCTTCCTCTCTAGCCTTCTCGACCTCTTCTTTCTGGGTTCCTTCAATCGCCCCGGCGACCATCCCAACGCCCGCACCGATGGCAGAGCCGATGCCGGGAGCGATGGAGGTGCCTACCATTGAGCCGTAGACGAGGCCGCCGAGGGTTCCGCGACCCGTCTCGGTGGCGCACCCCGCAGCCAGAGCCATAGAGGCCGTTAAAGCCGCGACCAAGACCGCTACGCCTTCCTTCCTCACTCTCTATGAACCCCCCACGCTCGTGATGCTAATCGAGAGGGAAGGTCCTGTCAACGCATTACAATCGGATTTAGGCTTGACACTCTTTCAAGCCCTATGCTACAAACGGGCATAGTTGGAGTTGGGAGTTCAAGCGTCGCCCCGAGGGAAGATTAAGATGGGCCCACCGAAATCGGGCGGCGAACATATGGATATTCCCCCTGCGGAAATAACCGGCGGGGGTTTTTCTTAATTCGCCCTTGGTGGGTCAAATCATTCAAGAGGCGCTCAACCAACGGAGGACTATAAGCATGACCAGGCGCCTAATCATCGCCGCGAGCCTTGCTCTATTCGTTCTAATATTCGCACCCTGGGTGTTGCCTGCTCTGGCCCAACAGAAACCGGTCCCAACGGGCGGTGATGAGGGCTGGGCGGTCCTCAGCCTTTTCCGGCGCGGAGGAGTCGTCATGTACCCTATACTCTTCTGCTCCATCGCCGCTCTGGCTATCTGCTTCGAGCGACTCTTCAACCTCCGCCGCTCCAAAATCATCCACCCGGAATTTCTCGAAGATATCCAGCGCCACTGGTATCGCCACGATGTGTCGAAAGCCATTGAGGCCTGTCAGGAGTGGGACATCTCCATCGCCCGGATTCTGAGGGGAGGCCTCATGCGTTTTGAGTACGGGTTTTTAGAGATGGAGCGGGCTATTGAAGGAGCCGGAAACCACGAGGCGGGGCTGCTGGTATCGAACCTGCGGGTCCTTGGCGCCATAGCGAACCTGGCGCCGATGCTCGGGCTTCTAGGCACGGTGATGGGGATGATCAAGGCGTTCAACGTCATTTCTCAAAGCGGCACCGGAAACCCGGGCCTCGTCGCCGGAGGTATCGCCGAGGCTCTAATCACCACGGCCTCGGGGCTCGTCGTCGGAATCCCCGCCCTGGCTCTCTACCACGTCTTCAGGGGCAGGGTCGACAAGTACGTCTTTGAGATGGAAGAGATCAGCTTGAAGCTCCTCGAGGAGCTTGCCTACCGAGCAAAAGAGGTTGCCAAGGAAGAGGGCTAGGCCATGCAGTTTCGTAAAGAAGCGGAGGAAGACTACAGCCTCCAGCTCACCCCACTGATAGACGTCATATTCCTCCTCCTCATCTTCTTCATGGTCTCGACGGCCTTTATTGACTTCACCCGCCGGCTTGACATTCAGCTGCCAGAAGCCAAGGCGGCCCAGGTCATCGAGAAGGTCAAGTCGTTTATCATCGAGATGGGCATCGATAAGAGGATTCACCTGAACGGCAAGCTTGTTACTTTTGATGAGCTGGAGGTCGAGCTAAAGCGGCAGATGAAGACGGCGAAAAGAGGTAGCGCAATTATCAAGGCCGACAAACGTCTGCCCTACGGTGACGTGGTCAAGGTCATGGGCTTCGTCAAAGACGCTCAGATCCGCGACATCGGCGTCGCGGTTCAATAATACCCTCACGCCAGTTTCGTAATTTTTTCGCCCTTTCCGCTACCCTCCTTTTTTTCCGCGATTTTCCGCGATTTTCCGCCTAGCCTACTTTTTTATCTGGATTTCCCGGGATTTTCCGGGAATTTCCGAATACCAGCTTTTTTCGGGATTTTCGAATTCTGCTTAAAATTTTATCCGAGGGGGAATTCGCGTGATTGATGCCTCAAAGGGTCTCGAGGCTCGTAATTTGGCCCTTGGAGTCGTAAGTCCACCGCCTGTCGGGTCGACCATCGCCGTTGTCGTCTTCCTCATGGCGGGAGAGCTTTCCGCGCTTATAGTAATTCCATCTATCTATTCGGCCGTCGTGATTGCTGTCGGCCTCTTGACTGACGAGCTTCTTGCCCTCGTAGTGGGAGACGACGTCAAATTGGCCGTCCTTGTTTGTATCTTCCTCAAGGAGGACTAAAGCCCCGCCCTCGTAGTGGGAGACGGCGTTGGGGCGCCCGTCAAAGTCGGTGTCCTCTGATTTCTTGACCAGCTTCTCGTCCTTATATTCGAGAACGAGATCGGGCTTTCCGTCGCCGTTGGCATCGCGCTCTTCCCGCACGATCTTGCCCCTCTTCAAGTGCTGCGTCACATTTGGTCGCCCGTCCTCATCGGGGTCCTGCTCGACACGAACCAAAACCTTGTTCCTAAAGAAGCTCTTGAGGTCGGGCTTTCCGTCGCCGTCGGTGTCGTCTTCCTGACGAACCAGGAGGTTGTTCTTGTAATACGACCAGCGGTCGATCCGGCCCTTGCCCTTTCTCGCCTCTTCGGCCCTGACGAGCTTCTTGCCATTGTAGTGATAGATGGCATCAGGGCGTCCGTCTTCGTCTCTGTCCTCCTCCTCCCGCTCCAGGTTGCCCCAGCGATCATAAAAGGAGACGAGCATGCCCTCCTTACGACGGCGCTCCTCCCGCTTGGCGAGCCGTTCGTTGTCCGAATAGGTCAGCACGAGGTCGACCTCGCCGTCAAAGTCGGTGTCGGCCTCCTGTTTGACCTTCTTGCCCCCGCTATAGGAGACCCAGACGTCTTGCTTCCCGTCGAAGTTGGTATCCTTCCAATGGCGCTCTAGGTTGCCTGCCTGGTTCATGAAAAACCAGAGATCGGCCTTGCCGTCGCCGTTGGAATCCTTCTCCTGCTTATCAAGCCGGTCTCCGATGAAATAGCTCCAGAGATCCACGCTGCCGTCCCCGTTTTTGTCTTCCTCCTGTTGGGAAATCTTGCCAGCCCGGTAGTAGATAACAAATTCGAAGGTGCCGTCGCCGTTTTTGTCCTCCTCCTGGCGCGAGACCTTGCCCCCCTTGTAGTAGGTTACGATATCGAAGCGGCCGTCCCTGTTGGAGTCGACCTCCCGGCGGGTGACGACGCCTCTATCATAGTGGACTATAACGTCTTTTTTGCCATCCCTGTTCTTATCGACCTCCTGGAGGACCAACTTCTTAGCCTTATAGGTCTCCCATTGGTCCACCCGGCCGTCCTTGTCGGAGTCCACCTCCCGGCGCACCCGCACGCCACCCTTGTAGAAGCTTGTAAGGTCGATCCGGCCGTCGCCGTTGGTGTCTTCCTCGACGCGAGCAATTTTGCCGCCCTCGTAGTAGGTCGAGACATTGGGCCTGCCGTCGGCGTCGAGGTCGCTCACCTCCTTGACCACTTTTTCGCCCCGGTATAATGCCGTTAGGTCAAAGTGCCCATCGTGGTTAGTATCTTCTTTGCGCTGTGCAATCTTGCCCCCCTCGTAGAGAAAGACGACATCCATTTTACCGTCGCCGTTGGTGTCCTCTTCCTGTTTCAGCAGCTGCTTATTCCGGTAGTGGGTGATTACGTTGGCCCGGCCGTCCTTACTCGTGTCGGCCTCCCGCCTGACCATTTGGCCGCCCATGAAGAAGCTCCAGAGGTTGATCTTCCCGTCCCCGTTCGTATCGTCCAGGCGCCGCTGGAGCTGACCGTTCTTGTAGTAGTGGATGATGTCAGGAAACCCATCGCCATTGGTATCCTCTTCGTCCCGTATCGGCTGGCCGGCGCTATTGTAAATGGCCGTGAAATTGAGCTCCCCCGTCTTGCCCGTCGCCTCCTGCCGCTTGATAACCTTCCCGGCGGCGTTGTAATGGACGAGGAGGTCCACCTTTCCGTCTGCGTTGGTATCGCCTTCTTGGCGAACGAGACGCCCTCGCTCGTAGTAGCCGAAGCGGTCAACTTTTCGGTCGTAGTTGGTATCTTTCCATGTCCTCTCAAGGTCCCCTCGTTCATTGAGGAAATACCAGGCATCGGGCTTGCCGTCCCCATTGCTGTCCTTCTCTTGCTTTTTGAGCCGGTTTCCTTCGTAGTGATACCATACATCGGCTCGGCCGTTGCCGTCGGTATCCTCCTCCTGCCTGATGAGCACGCCTTGCTCATACATGAACCAGACATCCGTCCGGCCGTCTCGGTCCTTATCCATCTCTTGGCGGACGACCTTGCCCGCCTTGTAGAAGAACTTGACGTTAGGGCGCGAGGCTTGGGCTTCTAGCTGACCGCACAGGAGTAAGAAAGTAAGCGGTAAGGCCAGAAATGGGATGGCTCGTTTGAGGGGGAAGCCCTCGCCGACTCGTCTCATCGTCGCCTCGTAT
>JADFOP010000063.1 GCA_022562795.1 Nitrospinota bacterium | reverse complement strand
GGGGGCGTCACTATTCGATGCTCCTGGCCATCTTGGTATGAAGCTCAACCACCGATTCGCCGGCATCGAGGAGAACGTTGCCGTTGTCGTCGGCCCAAACCCGAACGGTGATCACCATCAACAGATTCGGGATGCCGCCCTGAGCGATCACGTCAGTGCGAATTCTTTCATAGGCAATCTCGGGAAAACCTTGTGACGCAAACGTACCGCTCTCTTGCGCCGTCGTGAAGCCGCCGTTGATCACCGCCAGGGCCCCTGTTCGGTTGGCGAATTCCCTGACCGTCAGTCGGGCGCCGCCGAAGTCCCTCGCGTCAAGCACCTTTAGCCGCACCACCTCAGGGTCGGCCCGCAGCACCTGGAGGTCCGCTCCGAAGCCTGTCTCGGGAAGCTCCCAGGCCACCACCCGGTACTCCAGGCCCGGCACCAAGGAGACCCATCCCTCCTGGGCCCGGCTCGATCCAGCCCCCAGGAGCAGAAGGACCATCCCCAGCAGCGAGAATACGTAGCGATGCAGCACGGGCCGACCTCCTTCTAGCGCGAGCGCTCCACCCCCACCCTCCAGCAGCGGGCCGACACCGGGCAGGTGGAGCAGTGGGGTGAAATGGGCGTGCAACAGTGCTGCCCGAAGGCAACCAGAAGGTCGTTGATGACGATCCAGTATTCGGGCGGCAACTTCTCTCTGAGGGCGAACTCCGTCTGCTCAGGTGTGGAGGTCCGTACGTAGCCCAAGCGATTCGTGATGCGGTGAACGTGGGTATCGACACATATGCCCGGGGCGCCAAAACCTTGGGTGAGAACCAGATTCGCCGTCTTGCGGCCCACGCCAGGCAACGAGAGGAGCTCCTCCATCTCCTCGGGAACGCGGCCCTCCCACCGTCTTCGGAGCTCTCGGCAAATCAACACGATATGGCGGGCCTTGGTGTTGTAGAAGCCCACGGGGTAGATTAGCTTGGCGATTCGCCGCTGTCCTAGGGCTTCGAGGGATTCGGGCCCGTCGGCGGCGGCGAAGAGGCGTTGGGCGGCCTCACCAGTTACCTCGTCCTTAGTGCGCGAGCTCAGAACACAGGCGATCAGCACCCGGAAGGGGTCTCGCCGGGTTCGAGCCATCTCGGTGACGACGGGCACCTGCCAACGACGGGCCGCTTCGGTGAGAATAGCCAACACCGGGCCAATGGCTTCAGCCGGTTGGAGCTCATCGGTCTGGAGCTGGGAGCGGAGGGATTGGCTCGAGGAAAGGTCGGACGGCCTCATGACCAGGCGCCTCGCTCAATAAGGGAGGAGCCGACGGAGCCAGCTGGCATATTCCACCCGTTTGGCCGCCACTAGGGGTGTTGAGCCTTTCACCGCTCCGTCCACAATCCAGATGATTTCGCCCATCCGCTGGCCTTTCTCCACCGGTGCGGTGACTGCCTCGCTGACGTTCACCGTCTTGACCAGCTTCTTGACCTCCGCACGGCTCAGCAATAGAACGACGTCGTGGGCAGCCACGGGCTCCACCTCGCTCGCGAGGCTGGAGTAGACGATCACCTTCTTGCCCGCCGGCTCTCCGGCCTTGATGGCCTCGACCCTGCGGTAGAGGTTGAAGCCGAGGGCGAGGAGTCGGGCCGCCTCGCTGAATCGTTCCCTGTCTGTGGGGGCCCCCAAGACGACGGCGACGAAGCGCGTCCCCCTCCGCTTGGCGGTGGCCACCACGTTGAAGCCCGCCTTGGCGTAGTGGCCCGTCTTTAGCCCGTCGGCTCCCCGGAAGGTCTTGATGAGCGTGTTGAGATTGCGAAGTACGAACTTGCCGTTCCGAATGGTCGCCCGACGAACGGAGCCCCACTCGAGAATATTGGGGTATTTCACCAGCTCGCGGGCGAGCAACGCCATGTCGTGTGCGGTGGTAACGTCTTCCCTTTCTCCGGGGTCTGGTGGCAGGCCGTGGACGGAGTAAAAGCGGCTATCGTGCATTCCCAGCTCCTCGGCCCGGATGTTCATCAACTCGATGAAACCGGCTTCGCTTCCCCCAATGTGCTCGGCCAGCGCCATGGTGGCGTCGTTCGCGCTGGCAATGACCACCGCCCGCATGAGGTCCTCGACAGAGAAGACCTCCCGGTGCTTGAGGTAAATCTGGGAACCACCCATCCTTGAGGCCTTGGCACTTGCTTGAACGGGATCGGTAAGCTTGATGGTCCCCTCCTTGAGCTTCTCCATCACTATGAGCATGGTCATTATCTTGGTGAGGCTAGCCGGGGGCCAGAGCTTGTGGGGTTCATCTTCGATGAGGTACTGGCCCGTCTCGGGCTCCATGAGGACAGCGGTCTGGTACGTGGGTGGTTTGACGAACTTCCGGCGCTCGGCGGCAGAAGACGGGTCAAAAAGGCCCAAATGGAGGGTTGCGGTCAGGAGGAGTACGACGGCTGGGCACAAGGAGCGTGATCGCATAGAGGTATCTCCGTCACCCCTTCGGGCGGAATCTTCCCCTCCCTCGATCCATCCGACTGGTGGTCTGGCGCAGGTAACGCCCCCGGAGGGGGCGCAACCGTCATTATACCTCAAGGCGAGGCTGGCGCAAGGACTTTCCCCACCCCGCCGGCTAAGACGCAGCCACCCCACCTTGCCGCTTCTCACTCCCTACGATATCATTTGCTATATGGGACCGTTCAAGCTCGTTAGCGATTTTACCCCCAAGGGCGACCAGCCAAAGGCGATCGAGGCGCTGGCCGACGGCCTCAATCAGGGGCTGTCCCACCAGGTGCTTCTGGGGGTCACAGGCAGCGGCAAGACCTTCACCATGGCCAATGTCATCGAGCGGTGGGGCCGCCCCACCCTGGTCATCGCCCACAACAAGACCCTCGCCGCCCAGCTCTACACAGAGTTTCGCGAGCTCTTTCCGGACAACGCCGTCGAGTTTTTCGTCTCCTACTACGACTACTACCAGCCCGAAGCCTACGTGCCCCGCACCGACACCTACATCGAGAAGGATGCCTCCATCAACGACCAAATCGACAAGATGCGCCACTCGGCGACCCGAAGCCTCCTGGAGCGACGTGACGTCGTAATCGTTGCCAGTGTCTCGTGCATCTACGGCATAGGATCGCCGGCGGACTACCGCAACATGCTCATCCTCTTCGAGGACCAGCGCGAGCTCGGCCGCGACGCCCTCATGGAGCGGCTCGTGGAGATCCAGTACAGCCGCAACGACGTGGACTTCCACCGGGGCAGCTTCCGTGTTAGGGGCGACGTTGTGGACATCTTCCCGGCCTACGAGGAGGACCGCGCCGTGCGGGTAGAGTTTTTCGGCGACTACGTGGACGCCATCTACGAGATCGACCCCTTGCGGGGAGAGGCCTTGGGGCGCCGCCAGAAGGTGCGCCTCTACCCAGGCAGCCACTACGTCACCTCGGCGGACAACCTGGCCCGGGCCAGCCGCGATATTGAGCGGGAGCTGGAGGAGCGCCTGGGCGAGCTTCGTGCCCAGGATAAGCTCCTCGAGGCCCAGAGGATCGAGCAGCGGACCCGCTTCGACCTGGAGATGCTCCGCGAGCTCGGCCACTGCCAGGGCATCGAGAACTACTCGATGCACATCGACGGCAGAGGGCCCGGCGAGCCGCCCCACGTCCTTCTTGATTACTTCCCCGAAGACTTCCTCTGCATCATAGACGAGAGCCACGCCACCATCCCCCAGCTAGGAGGCATGTACCACGGCGACCGCTCCCGCAAAGAGACCCTCGTGGAGTACGGCTTCCGTCTTCCTTCGGCACTCGATAACCGGCCTCTCAACTTTGAGGAGTTCAGCGCTAAGGTCGGCCAGGTCGTTTACGTCTCGGCCACACCTGCCGACTACGAGCTTAGAGCCAGCCAGGGCGTGGTGGTGGAGCAAATTATCCGGCCCACGGGCCTCATGGACCCCGAGGTCGTTGTCAAGCCCGCCCGGGGCCAAGTGGACGACCTATTGGAGGAGATTACCCGGCGGGTGGAGAGGGGCGAGCGGAGCCTGGTCACCACCCTTACCAAACGCATGGCCGAAGAGCTCACCAACTACTACGCTGACCTCGGTGTGAAGGTACGTTACCTCCACAGCGACATCCACACCCTGGCCCGAACGGAGATCATCCGCGACCTCAGGCTCGGGGTCTTCGACGTCTTGATCGGCATCAACCTGCTTCGGGAGGGGCTCGATCTTCCCGAGGTCTCCCTCGTGGCAATTCTGGACGCTGATAAGGAAGGGTTTCTGCGAAGCGCAAGGAGCCTCATTCAGACTATCGGGCGGGCGGCCCGAAACGTCCACGGCACCGTCATCATGTACGCCGACACCATGACGAAGAGCCTGAGTCGGGCCGTGGATGAGACCCGGCGCCGACGCGAGCTGCAGCTCGCCTACAACGCCGAACACGGCATCACGCCGGAAACCATCGTCAAAGACATCCACGAGCTCATCAAGAGTGTTTACGAAGCCGACTATGTCACCGTGCCGGCCGACGATCCTTTCGGTGACGTGCCGCCCGAAGAGGTGCCGCGGCTGGTGGCCGACCTAAAGAAGGAGATGCGACGGGCGGCCGAGGCCTACGAGTTCGAGAGGGCCGCAGAGCTTCGAGACCGCGTCTTTGAGCTCGAGGGAATGGAGCTTCAGATCAGGTAAGGTTCGACACATGACGACCGCAAGGAAGACCTCCTCATCGGAACGCCTCGAGGCAATCATCGAGGAGCTCCCCGCCTCTTCTGGCGTCTACCTCTTCAAAGGAGGGAAGGGCGAGGTCCTCTACGTGGGCAAGGCCAAGGACTTACGAAGCCGGGTCAGAAGCTACTTCCGGGCAGGGGCCGACGCCCGCCACCAGATTCCATTTCTTCTGGCCCGCCTGAAAGACATCGACGTTCTGGTGACCGACACGGAAAAGGAGGCGGTGCTGCTGGAGGACGTTCTCATCAAGGAGCACAGGCCGCTGTTCAACGTTGACCTCAAGGACGACAAGACCCTGGTCTCCCTCAAGCTCGACACCGCGCACCTCTGGCCGAGGCTCGAGGTGGTGCGCCTGCCCCATGGGCCGCCAACCGACGGCGCCCGCTATTTCGGCCCCTACGCCTCGGCCGCTGAGACCCGCTCCACCGTTCGGGAGCTCTTCAAGATCTTCCCCATACGCTCCTGCTCTGACACCGTCTTTCGCGGACGCAGCCGACCGTGCCTCTATTACGATATCAAGCAGTGCGTGGGTCCCTGCGTGGAGGGCTATACGACCCGTGAGGAATACGACGGGCTGGTCCGCCAGGTGATTCTCCACCTGGAGGGCCGAAGCGACGAGCTCATCCGCACGCTCACCGCCGAGATGAGGCGGGCCAGCGACGGGCTCCGCTTCGAGGAAGCGGGCCGCATCTGGCGTCGGCTCCAGGCAATCGAGCGGACCGTAGAGCGCCAGAAGGTGGCCCGGCAGGCGCTCAAGCGTAACCAGGACCTCTTGGGCCTCTACCGCGAGGGTGAGCGGCTGACCGTCCAGCGGCTCACGGTCCGAGGCGGCAATCTCGTAGGCGGCGAGGCGCACCACTTCGGCCGGATGCACCTGCCCGACGAGGCGGTACTGGCCGACTTCCTGGCGCGCTTTTACCTAAACGAGGAGGTCTTGCCGGAGGAGGTGCTCTTGCCCATCGAGGTTCCTGAGGCCGAGGCCCTGGAGGCGGTGCTCTCGGAGCGCAGGGGCCGTCCCGTGCGGCTCCGGGCGCCTAAACGAGGCGAAGCTCGCCAGCTTGTGGTCCTGGCCTGCCGGAACGCCGAGCAGGCTTTCCGACGACGGGACGACGAGAGCGAGGCCCTGGAGGATGTCCGGGAAGAGTTGGCCTCCAAGCTCCGGCTGAGCCGCGCGCCCTCGACCATCGAGTGCGTGGACATCTCCGCCCTAGGCGGCACCCTGGCCGCCGGAAGCATCGTGCGCTTCGTCGAGGGCAAGCCCGCCAAGCGGGGCTACCGCAAGTACCGCATCCGGACGGTCGAGGGCCCCGACGACTACGGCATGATGGCCGAGGTTCTCGCCCGTCGTTTTCGCCGGGGCCTGGAGGATGGGGACCTTCCGGACCTTCTCCTTGTGGACGGCGGCAAGGGACAGCTCAATATCGCTCTGGCGGCCATGAGGGACCTTTGTGTGGAGCCTCGCCGTGGCCGCCCTGGCCAAGGAGCCGGACCGCCCGCAGGGCTCGGCCCGCTGGGCCTCTGAAAGGGTCTACCTGCCGGAGCGGAAAAACCCGGTGCTATTCTCCCGAAGCTCAGGCGCGCTCTTCCTCCTCCAGCGCATCCGCGATGAGGCCCACAGGTTCGCGCGGGCCTATCACGCAACCCTGGGTAAAAAACAGACACTCCGGAGCGTCTTGGACGAGGTGCCAGGCATCGGCGCCAAACGCAAGCAGCAGATTTTCAGGGCCTTCCGGTCTCTCAAGCGGCTGCGCGAAGCCACGCCAGAAGAGGTCGCCCGCCGCGCCGCCATCCCACGAAAGTTGGCCGAAGCGCTCCACAAGGCGCTCAGCGTCGGGCCAATCCACCCACCTGACATAAAGGAGATGAAACGTGAGTGAACTCATCCACACCACACAGGTTCGCATCGAGCAGCTAAAGCCGCCGCTCCGCCATGCATACATCGAGGACTTCGAAGAGGCGGTCCCATACGGCGTCCACGGCCGCATTAAGGAATTCTATGGTCTAGAGCCAGAGGAAGATGTGCCCTCGACCCTCGACCACATCGTGGCCGCCGTCGCCGGGTGACTGGTCGGGACCCTAGCAGGCGCACTGGAGGTGCGCGGAATCCCGTCTCAACCGGACAAGCTCAAGACCACCGTAGAAGGCGACATC
>JADFOP010000062.1 GCA_022562795.1 Nitrospinota bacterium | reverse complement strand
GGGATCCGGCTGAGGCGGACCTAAAAAGGAGTCGGGGTCCGGGGCGACCCCGACTACCCTGTAAAAAAACGCTCCTCATTCGGGAAGTAAAGGAAGTACGGGAAGTGCGTGACGACAGGCCCGCCTGTTTTTTGATATTTAAAAATGTAGTCCGCCTGAGGCGGATTTAGGCTGTCCGGGTTTTCTTTGCGGACAGGGTAAACCCTGTCCCTACACGGGCACAAGACCATGTAGGGACGCCCCTTGTGGGTGTCCGGCCTTTAGGACAGGGAGTCGCAAGTCCGTCGACAGGGGTGCCGCAAGCGGCCTTGGCCGCCGTGTCTCGACAGATCGTCCACCCACGTTATTCACAAAAAGAGAAATTTGTCCCATTGACCGTTCAAGCTCGCTGACGGGCCGATTTTCCGCGATTTCCCGGGATTTTCCGAATACGGAGCCTCCGACGGCGGGATTTGGGCTCCTTCAGGCGGCCGGGGCGCCACGGCCCGAGGTGAGCCGCTCCACCACGGCCCGGCGGGCCGAGAGCGCGAGGTAAAAGAGGGTGGGGACCAGGACCAGGGTGAAGATGGTCGAAAGGACGAGCCCTCCTACCACGACGCTGCCGAGGCCCCGGTATAGCTCGCTCCCCGCCCCGTGAAAGAGGATGAGAGGGAGCATGCCGAAGACGCTCGTCGTCGTGCTCATGAAGATGGGCCTGACGCGGTTTCGGACCGACTCGCGGACGGCCTCGCGGGGCTCCATCCCCTCGTCCCGCATGTGGTTCAGGGCTTGATGGACTATGAGGATGGCGTTGTTCACCACGATGCCTACGAGGATGACGAAGCCGAGCATTGTGATGATGTCGAGGGCCTGGTATGAGATTGTGGCGTTGACAACCCGGAGGCCCAAAAACCCCCCGAGCGAGGCCAGCGGCACGCTGAACATGATGACGAAGGGGTAGAGAAAGCTCTCGAATAGGCTCGCCATGAGGAGATAGGTGATGATGATCGCCAGGATGAAGTTCCACTGGAGGGACCTCCGGGTAAGGGTGAGCTTGTCGGCGGTCCCGGCGAGCCGGATGTTGTATAGCCGGCCGAGCGTCCCCTCCTCGCGAAGCGGCGCTAAGAGCCCCTCCTCAATCTGGCGCATCGCCGTCTCCAGGGCCATGGTGACAGGCGGGATGACCTGCAAAGTGATGGCCCGCTGCCGCTCGATGCGGTTTATCTGCTCGGGCCCTGTAACGACCCTCACGTCGGCCACGCTGCCGAGGCTTACGATTTGCCCCGTAGGGGTGCGGATGGGGAGCAGGGCCAGATCCTGGGTTCGGCGGGCGAAGCGGTCCTCGCCCTTAAGGGTGAGGTCAATCTCGCCCCCCTCGTGCTGGTAGTCGCTGACTTTGGCCCCGTCCACCAGGGCGTTGACGATGAAGCCGATCTCACGGCTGGATAGCTGGAGCTCGGCCGCACGCTCCCGGTCGGGGATGACCCGGACCTCTGGGTTGCCGAGGTCGAGGCTCGGGATGGGCCGGGCCTGCGTGCCCGGCGGGAGCAGCTGCATAATCCCCCCGAAGAGCCGCCCGCCGAGGCTGACGAGCCGCCCCAGCTCGGGGCCGGTTATCTCGACATCGATGTTGCGCCCCTCGCCGAGGGCCCGACGAAAGAGGCTCGTCTGGGTGACTATGGCGATCATGCCGGGAATCCCCTCGAAGGAGCTCCGCATGAGGGGTATAAGCTCCCGGGCCCGGCGCGGATCGGAAGCTACAGCCCCCATGAAAACACTTCGGCCGCGGGCCACGTAGAAGAAGTTTTCGATGCCCGGCCCGTCGAGGTCGCCCGCCCCGTCAGACCAGTACGGGGAGAGGCGCGACTCGATGAGCTTGCCAATCTCGGTAAGCTCCTCCAGGTTGTACCCCGGCGGCGGCAGGAGGACTCCTATGACGAGGTTGCGGTTGCCCGTCGGCAGATACTCCGTGTCGGGCATCAGCAGCCACGAGCCTCCGAGGGAGGCGACTGTGAGGCCCACGATGACGACCAAGCTTGCCAGGCGCCTCCCACAGAGCCAGTAGATGAAGCCGGCGAAGAGATCGGTGGCTGCCTGGAAGAAGCTGGCCAGGCCCCTGAGAGCGCGGCGGCGCCTCGTGGGCGCGGCGTCCTCTTTCCCGGTGGTGGTCAGAATTTTGTTCGAGAGGCTCGGGATGACGGTGACGGCGACGATGAGGGAGAGCCCAACACCGCAGGAGATGGCTATGGCGATGTCGCGGAATAGCTGGCCCGCCTCCTCCTTTACGAAAATGATGGGCAGGAAGACCGCCACGGTGGTCATGGTGGAGGCGAAGACCGCCCCCCAGACCTCGACGGCCCCGTCGTAGGCCGCCTGGCGACGGCTCTTGCCGAGCTGGAGGTGACGGTAGATGTTCTCCAACACGACGATGGAGTTGTCTACCACCATGCCCACGGCGAAGGCCATACCCGCAAGGCTGACTACATTGAGGTTCCGGCCCACGAACCAGAGGGCGAAGAAAGTGCCGACCACACTGACGGGGATGGCCATCGCGATGATGAAGGTGGACGAGGCGCTTCGCAGGAAGAGCAGGAGCACCAGGATAGCCAGGATGCCGCCGATCAAGAGGTTGTACGACACCAGCGAGATAGCGCTCTTAATGTAGTCCGTCTCGTCGTAGACCTGCTGGAGGGAGAGGTTGCGGTCGGCCAGAATGCCCTCGTTGAGCTCCTCTACGGCCTGGTGGAGGCCTTTCATGACCTCAAGCACGTTGCTCCCCGTCGTCCGAAGAGCGTTGAGCGCGATGGCCGGCTCACCCATGTGGCGCACGGCGAAGTCGGCGTCCTTGAAGCCTAGCTCCACCCGGGCCACGTCTCTAACGTAGACTGCGCTGCCGTTGTGGCGGGCGATGATGACATTGGCCACGTCCTCGGGGGATTGGAACTCGCCTGTCGTGCGGACGATGTAGCGGCGCTTGCCCTCGTCAAAGTCACCCGCCGAGATGTTCCTGTTTTCTTCATCCAGGGCCGTGGCAACCTGGAGGAGGGTGACGTTCCGCGCCGCAAGGGCCTCGGGGTCGACCACCACCCTAAGCTCCCGCTCCTGGCCGCCGTAGATGTTGCTCCGGGCCACTCCGGACACCCGCTCTATGAGTGGTTTGACGAAGTCATCCGCAAAGTCCCGCAGATGGTAGATGTTCACGGGGTTTCCAGGTTTGGGCTTGAGGATGAACCAGGCGATGGCGTTGCCACGGATGTTGACGCTAGATATAACCGGCTCGTCGGCCTCATCGGGGTAGGAGGGAACCTGGTTTAGCTTATTGGCGACTTTCAGGAGGTTAGCGTTCATGTCGCTGCCCACCTCGAACTCCAAGACGACCCGGCCCCGGCCGTCCATGCTCTCGCTGGTGAGCCGCCTTAAGCCCTCCACACTTTTTAGCTGCTCCTCCTGCTCCTCGACGATCTCCCGCTCCACCTCCTGGGGGCTGGCGCCCGGCCAACGGGTCTCGACGGTGATCTCAGGCTTCTCGACGGTGGGTGTGAGTTGGACGGGGATGCGCATCAGGGCCACCAGCCCGAAGAGGGCCACGAGCAGGACCCCGACTGTTACAGAGACTGGATAACGGATGGACCGCTCGATGAGCTTCACGATGGCCCTCGGGCTCTGTCTCCGGCTGTGGCCCCAGCTTTATCGGGCGGCACGACGGTCACCGGCATGCCGTCGCGGAGCCGCTCGTTACCGCGGATGACGACGAGCTGGCCTTCCTCCACCGGGCCCTCGACGGCCACCCAGGCCCCCGTGGCCTGGCCCCTTTTGACGGCCACCTGGTGGGCCACGCCGTCGTTCACGACGAAGAGGAGGGAGACCGGGCCGCGGCTCACCAGGGCGTCTTTGGGTACCACGATGGCTCGCCGTGCCCTCCCGACCGGGAGGGTGACCCGGGCGAACATGCCGCTCTTGATGAGCCCGTCGGGGTTGGCAACCTCGACTTTGACGGGGAATGTGCGGCTGGAAGCGTCGGCCTGCGGGATGATATGGACGACTCGGCCGGCAAACGAGCGGCCGGGCAGGGCGTCAAGGCTCAAAGAGGCGGCCTCGCCACTGCGGACCTCAGCGATGTAGCGCTCGGGCACGGGCACGGTGACCTCGACCGTCGAGAGGTCGATCAGCTCCACTACCGGGTCGCCCTGGTCGAGCCACTGGCCCACCTCGGTGTGCTCCTTGACCACCACGCCGGGAAACGGGGCAGTGATCGAGCTTTGCGCTAACTGGTCTTCCAGGCGGGCCATGACCGCCTGCGCTTCGGCCACCCGCTCGGCGGCCGCCTGAACGGCAGTGGTGGCGGACTGGTACTGCTCGATTGCAATAACCTGCCTCTCGTAGAGGTCCTCGCGTCGAGCCGCCTCTCGCTGAGCGTTGGTATGTTCGGCCTTTGCCCGCTGCCAAGCGGCTCGGGCCTCGCGAAGCTTTATCTCCGTAGGCACCCTGCGCAGCTGGGCCAGGAGCTGACCCCTTCTGACCGTCTCGCCCTCCTCCACGGGGCAGCAGATGACGAGGCCTGCCGTCTCGCTGGCGATGAGGCTACGGGTGGCGGGATGGACGGTGCCGACCAGGGTGACGATCGCCTCCAGGGTCCTCGTCTCTACGGGGGCCACCACGACGGGCGCTGGGCCTCGGCCCTGCGCGGCGGCTGGCGCAGGAAGGCCCAGCCCACTCAAAAGAAGGGCGGTGAGGAGACGGACTAAGGTCCACCGTACGCGCACGGCTCACTCCTCGAAGCCGCGGGCGGCCTGGATGTAGCCGTTGGCGACCCCGTCCCGCACACGGGAGAAGAGCTCCACCAGGGTAGCCTTCTCCTCCGGGCTGAAGCCCTCCAGCATGGCCTCGACGGCCCGGAAGTGGCCCGGTAAAAGCTCGTGGAGCACGGCCCTCCCCTCTTCGGTAATCTCCGCGTGAACGACCCGCCGGTCGTCTCGGTCGGGCCGGCGGCGGACATAGCCTCGCTTCTCAAGGCTGTCGATGAGGCCCGTGATATTGGCCCTCGAGACCAGAAGGTTTTCGCTGATGGTGTGCATCGGCAGGCGTTCTTCGGGGGTGCTGTCGAGGAACATGAGGACGTTGAGGGTCGAGCCGGTAAGGCCGTAGCGGGCGAGGTATGCCTCACGCGCCCGGACGTAGACGTCCTGGGTGCGGATTAGACTGATGACCAGCAGGCCGTCGGCCGGGTCGAAGCCTGAAAACTTCTCCTCGTAGTAGGCCAGCCGCATGCCGGTGTAGGCGGCGAGATCGTCCATGGGCGTTCTCCTGTAATTAACATCTTAATAATACGGTGCTTAACTATCTCTGTCAAGAAAAAAAAGTCCAGCCCCGCGGGCCTGAACATCTTTGACATTAAAAGGCTCCCCAGGGTAAGATGGCGGCGTTTGGGAGCCCTTCGTCAATCCTACAAACGGACCAGTCTCCGATGGAACACGACATCTTCCTCAAGGCCTGCCGCCGGGAGCCGACCCCGTATACGCCCATCTGGATTATGCGCCAGGCGGGCCGATATATGGCAGAGTACCGGGAGATCCGCAAGAGCACACCCTTTCTCACTTTGTGCAAGACCCCGGAGCTGGCCGCCGAGGTGACCCTCCAGCCGCTGGAGCGGTTCGACCTGGACGCGGCCATCATTTTCGCTGACATTCTATTGCCACTGGAGCCGATGGGCGCCGACCTTGAGTTCACCGCGGGAGAAGGCCCAGTCATCCACAACCCCGTCCGGACGGCGGCCGACGTGGACCGGCTGAGGCCCGTCGAGCCAGAGGCCGACCTTCCCTTCGTCCTGGAGGCAATCGGTCTGGTGCAGGCCGAGCTGGACGGAAAGACTCCGCTGATCGGCTTTGCCGGCGCGCCCTTCACCCTTGCGAGCTACCTGATCGAGGGGGGCGCCTCGCGCCATTATTTGGAGACGAAGCGCATCATGTACGGCGCCCCTGAGGCCTGGGATACCTTGATGGGTAAATTCGCGACGGTTGTCTCCGCTTACCTCAACGCGCAGATCGCCGCCGGGGTCGATGCCGTCCAGCTCTTCGACAGTTGGGTCGGCTGCCTTAGCCCGTCCGACTACGCCCGCTACGTCCTTCCATACTCGAAGGCCGTCATCGCAGGCCTCACCCCCGGGGTCCCCGTCATCCACTTCGGCACGGGCACGGCGACCCTGCTCGATCTAATGCGCGAGGCCGGAAGCGATGTCATCGGCTTGGACTGGCGCGTCTCGCTCGGCGAAGCCTGGGAGCGTCTCGGCCCAGCTGAGGTGGCCGTCCAAGGCAACCTCGACCCCGTTGCCCTACACGCCCCAACGAGCGCCCTCAGGGGCCAGGTGGAAGCCATATTGAAGGCCGCCGCCGGACGGCCGGGCCACATTTTCAATCTGGGCCATGGGGTGCTGCCCACGACGCCAGTCGAGTCGGTCGCGGCCCTCGTCGATATGGTCCACGAGCTCTCTCAACGCTAAATGGTCCACCAAGCGACGGGTGTTGTGCTGATGGCCTACGGGGGGCCTGAGCGCCTGGAAGAGATTCCCGCCTTCCTCGATGACATTTTGGGCAAGGGGTGGATTTCCGACGAGCACCTCGAAGAGATTACCGAGCGCTACCGGGCCATCGGCGGCGGCTCGCCGATAACGGCTATCACACGTAGGCAGGCTGAGTCCCTCGAGCGCCGCCTGGCCGATGCGGGGCGTCCCTGGCCGGCGGCCGTTGGGATGCGCCACAGCGAGCCGTTCATCTCTGAGGCCGTCAGTTCGTTGGTCGGGAAAGGTTGCAGCCGTCTTGTGGGCCTGACCGTGTCTCCCCATACCTGGACCGACGCCTACCGCAGGGCCCTCGTCGAGGCCGCTGATTCGTTGCGCGAGCCGCCCGAGATTGTCGTCGTCGAGGGCTGGCACACTAACCCTTCCTTCTTGGATGCCTGGGCCGACTCGGTTAAAGAGGCGTGGGAGGCCGTCCCCGTCGACGGGCAGGCCCGGGCCACCCTCATCTTCACCGCCCACAGCCTACCGGTCTCGGTGGCCGCCGGCTCGCCCTACGAAGCCCAGTTGCTCGAGACTATCGAAGGAGTGATGGAGCGGGTCTACGACCGGGGGGCGACTGCACCGGGCATGGCAGTCAGTGAAGAGCAATGCCGGGGCAGCCGGAATAGACCAGATGACGGTGGAAGCCTTCGCGGAGCGGGCCGAGGAGTACCTCGACCTGATCCACGACAAGCTTGGCGCCGGCAGCTATCGCTTCAAGCCCGTACGGAGGGTGGAGATCCCGAAGCCCGGGTCGACTAAGAAGAGGAAG
>JADFOP010000061.1 GCA_022562795.1 Nitrospinota bacterium | reverse complement strand
CGCGTTGGCCGGGGCCGATGCCCTCCGGCTGCCATTCCACGACGGGCTATTCGATGCCGCGCTCATCGCCTTCGGCATCCGCAACGTGGCCGACCGCAAGGCCGGTCTGGGCGAGATGGCGAGGATGGTCAGGCCAGGCGGACGGGTCATCGTATTGGAGTTCTCCCGGCCGACGTGGCGGCCCCTCCGATGGCTTTACGAGGCCTACTTCACCAAGGCGCTTCCATGGATCGGTCGACGACTCTCGTCCCACCCGACCGCCTACGACTACCTGCCGGCAAGCGTGCTGGCCTACCCCAGTCCCGAGGGCTTCTCGCAGCTCATGGGCGAAGCGGGACTTGAAGCGGTTGGTTTCCGGAGGCTCACCGGTGGGATTGTGACCCTCCACGTCGGGACCGTTCCTGCGAGCAGCGACTAAAAGGAGTGAGCGGATGAATCGATGGAGCCTGAGCATCGGGGCCCTCGGCCTGAGCCTGGCCCTCCTCGGCTGTGGGGCGGCGAAGAAGGTAGGCTCCGGTGTCACTTCGGGGGTCTCCAAGATTTTCGGGATCGAGCGGGGTGTGAGTAAGGACCAGCTCAAAAGCGCCGCCGATGAGATTCAACCCGCGCCGCAAAAGGTCCCCCCACCTCCAAGCCCTGCCCATGCCACATCCGTTTCTACGACGGAGCGCTTCGGCTTGGTCGTGGAAGAAACGCGTGCTCAACCACCCCGACCTCCCGCTCCTCAACCCCGGGCCGCGCCTCGCCGTAAGGGAATGAAGGCCCCATTCCCCCTCTCGCTCTTGCAGGGGAACTTCGGCCAGCCCACCCCTCCAGGCGGCGAACACTTCGCGAGCGCCATCGCGACCGTCGCCGACAAGCTCCGATCTGCATTTCCCCAGGTCTCAGGCCTGGTCATCTTGGTCCAGGGCGACGAGGTCTTTCTCGATTTGTCTAGCGACGGGCCCCTGCCAGAGGGCACCCTGCTAACCGTCTTCGAAGAAGGCAAGCCCTTTAAGCACCCCTTCTCCGGCGAAATACTGGGCCGGCTTGAGAAGCGGGTCGCGACAGTCGAGCTGATGGAAGTGCGGGAAAAGTTTTCCATCGCCCGGCTCGTGGCCACGGAGGACAAGGAACGGGTGGCAGCCGGCCAAAAAGTGCGAATTACATCGAGCAAGTTGAAGCTTGCCATCTTACCCTACATCAACCGGACGAGCGAAGCGGTCGAGACCGAGGAGCTCACCAGGACCCTTGCACGGGCATTGGAAGGAACGGACCGCTTCGACCTCTACGACCAGGACAAGCTCGATATCCTTTTGCTGGAGAACGGCCTCGAGGCTCAAGACTTGGCATCTCCCCGCGCATTCAGCGCCCTTCGGGGCAAGGTGCCCGTCGATTACCTCATGCTGAATTCGGTCCGGACGGTCCGGGGGCGGTCGGTGCTCGACACCAAGGTCATAACGCCGTCCGACGGGGTAGTGGTCAAAACCGTCACCGCCCTCGTCCGGTGATGCCGAGAGTTGGCTAACATATTGACAACAGGGGCCATCCCGCGACTGAAGAGGGTTGGGATTGCCCTTGACAGCCCGAGACAACTTGGCTAGGATAGCGCCTTTGGGAGCGGCAGTGATTGCCCTAAGCCCTGGCTGTATTGCTGTCGATCCTACACACGCTGTTGAACGAGCTTCGGCACTCAGCCCCAATCACCGAGCGAGGGCCCTGCCATGAGCACGAAAAAGACATACTTGCTTGCCCCTGGTCCGACGCCCATTCCCCCAGAGGTGCTGGCGGCCATGGGCCAACCCATCCTCCACCACAGGGCCCCCGAGTACGGTTTAATATTGGAGGAGGTGCGGGCCGGCCTTAAGTACCTCTTTCAGACCGATGAGGAGGTCGTTATGTTCGCCTCATCGGGCACGGGCGGGATGGAGGCAGCCGTCGTCAACGTTCTATCGCCCGGTGACAAGGCCATCTGCATCGGGGGGGGGAAGTTCAGCGAGAGGTGGCAGGAACTCTGCGAGGCATACGGGATCGAGGCGGTCCCCATCGACGTTGAGTGGGGCAGCGCGGTCAACCCGACGGTGGTCGCTGACACGCTCCAGGTCCACCCCGACGCCAAGGCGGTCTACGTCCAGGCCTCCGAGACCTCCACCGGTGTCCGCCACGACGTTGAGGCGCTGGCGCAGATCGTTAGACCCACCGACGCCATCCTGGTCGTTGACGCCATCACGGCCATAGGGGTCTTTGACGTGCCGACCGATTCTTGGGGCCTCGACATCGTGATCTCCGGCTCGCAAAAAGCCCTCATGCTGCCACCGGGGCTGGGGTTTTGCTGTGTGGCCACCCCGAAGGCCTGGGAGCTGGTCAAGCGCTCCACCCTGCCGAAGTACTACTTCGACCTCAAGAAGGAGTACGAGAGCCTCCGAAAGAACTCGTCGGCGTACACCCCGGCGGTGAGCCTCGTGGTAGGCCTGCGCGAAGCCCTGCGGCGCATCCAGGCCGAAGGCCTAGAGCAGGTCTTCGCCCGCCACGATCGGCTGGCCCGCGCCACGCGATCGGCCATGCAGGCCATCGGGCTCGAGCTGTTTGCCAAAGATAGCCCCTCCAACGCCGTCACGGCCGTCAAAGTGCCCGAGGGCATCGACGGGACGGCGATCCCCCGCATGCTGCGGGATGATTACGGGATCACCATCGCCGGCGGTCAGAGCCAGCTCAAGGGCAAGATTTTTCGTATCGCCCACCTCGGATACACCTTCGAGTGGGACGTGATGGTGGCCGTCGCCGCGACCGAGATGGTGCTCCGTCGGCTTGGCTACGACGTGGAGCTGGGCACAGGTGTGCGGGCGGCCCAGCAAACGCTGCTGGAGGGCTGAGGAGATGGCGAAGATCCTGGTCAGCGACGACCTCTCACCCAAAGGGATCGCGATCCTCCAGGCGGCCGAGGGGCTCGAGGTCGATGTGAAGACGGGCATGGCCACCGAGGAGCTAATCGCCGTCATCCCAGACTACCACGGGCTCGTCATTCGCAGCGCTACGGATGTCACCGCCGAGGTCATCGCGGCCTCCACGAACATGAAGATCATCGGCCGGGCAGGCATCGGCGTGGACAACATGGACCTGGATGCCGCCAGCGCCAAGGGCATCATCGTCATGAACACGCCCGGCGGCAACACCATCACCACGGCCGAGCACGCCATCGCCATGCTCATGGCGCTGTCGCGCAACATCCCTCAGGCCGACCACTCTATGAAGGAAGGGAAGTGGGAAAAGACGATGTTCATTGGGGTGGAGGTCTTCAACAAGACCCTAGGCATCGTAGGCCTGGGCCGGGTCGGGGTCATCGTGGCCAATCGGGCCCTGGGGCTCCAGATGAAGGTCATCGCCTACGATCCCTACATCGCTCGGGATGCCGCGGAAAAAGTCGGGGTGGAGCTGATGGAGTTCGATGAGCTCTTGGCCCGCTCCGACTACATCTCCATCCATGCCGCCAAGACCAAAGACACCGTCGGGCTCATCGGGGCAGACGAGTTCGCCAAGATGAAGAACGGAGTCTTTATCATCAACTGCGCCCGTGGCGGCATCGTCGATGAGGAGGCGCTGCTGGGCGCGCTAGAGAGCGGCAAGGTGGCCAGGGCCGCCCTCGACGTCTTCAGCGTTGAGCCGACCCCGCCCGAAAGCCCGCTGGTCGTCCACCCCAGGGTGATCTGCACGCCTCACCTGGGAGCGTCCACCGAGGAGGCCCAAGAAAACGTGGCGATTGCCATCGCCGAGCAGATTGTGGATTTCTTCACACGCGGCGAAGTGAGGAACGCCATCAACACACCCTCGCTGGACGCCGAGGTCGTGAGCCTCCTTGGGCCGTACCTAAACCTCGCCATGAGGCTGGGGAGCTTTGCGGCCCAATACGTGGACGGCGGGATCAAGGAGGTCAATATCCGCTACGCCGGCGAGGAGATCGCCCGCGGCACGGCGCCCCTGACCCTCTACGTCTTGACGGGCGTGCTCCAGACCTTTATGGAGGAGGCGGTCAACACCGTCAACGCCCCCTACTTGGCAAAGCAGCGGGGAATCGTGCTGAACGAGTCAACGACCCGGGCGACGGAGGACTATGCGAACCTCGTCACGGTGGAGCTGGTGACGGACAAGGGCCGCGGGACCGCGAGCGGGACCATCTTCGGGCGCAAGAACCCTAGAATCGTACGCATCGACGATGTGAGCCTCGAGGCTATCCCCGAGGGCCACATCCTCGTCTTCACCAACCGAGACACCCCCGGCGTGATCGGCCGGGTGGGGACCATACTCGGCAACAACGGTATCAACATCGCCGGGATCCAGCTCGGCCGCACCGCCCCCAAGGAGGACGCCGTGGCGGTGCTCAACGTGGACCAACCGGTGAGCGAGGAGGTCCTTGGGGAGCTCCGGGCCATCCCCAACCTTTACGTCGCCAAGACCATCACCCTCTAGGAGCGTCCCGAACCAGACGACCACGCCAGCCCCGCCGAGGAGCGTCCACCGCTTCGAAGCCAGGCGGGAGGCCCAGAAGCGCCGGGCCTCCGCCACCGGCCGGGCCGAGCAAGGAGGTGCATGATGCCCGTCATCGCCGTCGTCGGAGCCCAGTGGGGCGACGAAGGAAAGGGCAAGGTGGTGGACCTCCTCAGCGACCGGGTCGACATCGTGGCCCGCTACCAGGGGGGTAGCAACGCAGGCCACACGATTGTCTTCGGCAAGGAGACGTTCGTCCTCCACCAAATCCCCTCAGGCATCTTCCGCCCCGATAAAGTATGCGTCATCGGCACGGGGACAGTCATTGACCCGGCGGTGCTGTTCCAGGAGCTCGATTCCCTGGCCGCCCGCGGGATTGAAGTGCGCGATCGGCTGTGGATCAGCGCTAAGGCGCACCTCATCATGCCCTACCACCGCCAGATCGATACGGCGAGCGAGGCCCGGAAGGGTTCTCGGGCGATCGGAACCACCGGCCGAGGCATCGGGTGGGCCTACACCGACAAGATGTCCCGGCAGGGCATACGGGTGGGCGACCTCCTCGATGAGGCCCATTTCGCCGAGAAGCTGGCCGCAACCTTGACCGAAAAGAATCTGCTGCTGGAGTCCCTCTACGACCTACCGCCCATGGATGAGGGGGATATCTTGGCCGAGTACCGGGGCTACGCTGAGAGGCTGGCGCCGATGGTGGCCGACACGGAGCGGCTGCTCAAGGAGGCCCTGGGCCGTGGCGAAACCATTTTGATCGAGGGCGCCCAGGGAACCATGCTCGACATAGACCAGGGCACTTATCCCTACGTGACCTCCTCGACACCCACCATCGGGGGCGCGTGCGCGGGTCTCGGACTCCCGCCGAAAGCCATAGACGTGGTGATCGGAGTCGCCAAGGCCTACACGACCCGGGTGGGTGGCGGGCCAATGCCGACGGAGCTCACCGACGAGGTCGGGGCCCACCTCAGGGCCGTTGGCGACGAGTTCGGCTCGACCACCGGGCGGCCCCGGCGCTGCGGATGGCTTGACGCCGTAGTGCTTCGGCACGCCTGCTGGATCAACGGCCTGGACCGGCTCGTGTTGACAAAGCTCGACGTGCTCGACGGGCTGGAGCGGGTGGCCATCGCCACCGCATACCGGATCGGGGGAGAGACGGTGGAGTTCATCCCCTCGGACGTTCGCGCGATGGAGGCCGCTGAGCCGATCCTGTTGGAGCTTGAGGGTTGGCGTGATCCGACGGCCGGGGCCACGAGCCTGGAGGAGCTGCCCGATGCGGCCCGCCGCTATGTGGAGAAGGTTGAAAAACTCACCGGGCTGCCCATTCTTGCGATTTCCACCGGCCCCGAGCGGAGCCAGACCATCCTGCAGCCAGACCCCCTCCTCCCCTAAGAAGAACCACCTTCTATCTACCCTGGCGCCTCGGCCCGCTCCTCGTGAGCGGAGATTCCAGGGGTCGGCTCTAGGAAGTCTGTGGTGTAATTGCCGGATAGGAACCGGCGGTCGCGCATGATGTCCCTGTGGAGAGGGATGGTCGTTTGGATGCCCTCGATGGTGAACTCATCCAGGGCGACCCGCATCTTGGCGATGGCCTGCGGCCGATCACGGCCGCGGACGATGAGCTTGGCTATCATTGAGTCGTAGAAGGGCACGACGAAGTAGCCTGGATAGATGGCCGTATCGATCCGGACGTTGAAGCCGCCGGGAAAGACGAGGGAGGTGATTTTGCCCGGCGAGGGGGTGAACTTCCTCGGATCCTCGGCGTTGATGCGACACTCTATAGCGTGGCCGTGAAAGTGGATCTCCTCCTGGGTCCATGGCAGCGGGTGATCCATGGCTATCTCCAGCTGGGCCTTTATGAGGTCAATGCCGGTGATCATCTCGGTAACAGGGTGTTCGACCTGCATCCGGGTATTCATCTCGATGAAGTAGAAGTTCAAATCATCGTCGAGGAGGAACTCCACCGTCCCGGCGTTGACGTATTCCGCAGCCTTGGCGGCCCGTACGGCCGCCGCTCCCATCTCCTCGCGGAGCTCGGGCGTGACAACCGGGCTCGGGGCCTCCTCCAACAACTTTTGGTGGCGGCGCTGGATCGAGCATTCCCGCTCACCCAGATGAACGATGCTGCCCTGCTTGTCGCCGAGCATCTGGAACTCGATGTGCCGGGGCTGGCGGAGGTACTTCTCCATGTAGACGTCCGCCTGGCCGAAGGCCACCGAGGCCTCGCTTTTGGCCATGAAGAAGGCGTTGGGCAGGTTCTCGGGGACGTCAACAACGCGCATGCCGCTGCCGCCACCGCCGAAGGCGGCCTTCACCAGCACCGGGTAGCCGATTGACTCCGCCACCTCCAGGCCTTCCTCGGGGCTCGAAACCTTCCCGTCGCTTCCGGGGATGATGGGAACCCCGGCGTCCTGCATTATCTCCTTGGCCCGTTGTTTATCACCCATGGCACGGATGCTCTCCGGCGTCGGCCCGATGAAGACGAGCCCGCTATTCTCGACGATTTCGGCGAACTCGGCGTTTTCGGCTAAAAAGCCGTAGCCGGGGTGGATGGCCTCAGCATCAGAAATCTCGGCGGCGGCGATAATGGACGGGATGTTGAGGTAACTGCCGGCGCTCTCCGGGGGGCCGATACAAATGGCCTCGTCGGCCAGGGTGACATGGAGGGCGTCGGCGTCGGCCTCGGAGTGGACGGCCACCGTGGTAAGCCCAATCTCCCGCGCGGCCCGGATAACGCGGACGGCGATCTCACCACGGTTGGCGATGAGGAGCTTTTGAAAGGGCGGCATGAGCGGAGCCCGACCTCCTGCCTGGTTGGAGGGGCGAAGGGCCTCAGAGAGGCTCGATGAGAAAGAGCGGCTCGCCGTACTCGACGGGCTGGGCGTTCTCCACCAGGATGGAGACGATCCGCCCTTCAAAGTCCGACTCTATCTCGTTCATGAGCTTCATCGCCTCGACTATGCAGAGCACCTGGCCCTTCTTGACCGAGTTTCCCTCCTCGACGTATGGACTGGCGTCGGGGGCCGGGGCGCGGTAGAAGGTCCCAACGATGGGGCTCTCAACGGTCACCATCTTATCGTCGGTGGGGATCGCCTTTTTGGCCTCAGGAGGTGCCTCGGCTCCCGCTGCCACGGCCTGGGGAACCGGCACCTGGGCGACCGGCGCAGGAATGACCTGCGGAGCCGGCACGGGCGGCGCGACGGCCTTCTTCAGCACGATGCGCCGTCCCTCATCTTCGTAATCCAACTCAGCGATACCCTTTCGCTCGAAGAGATCGATCAGGGCTTCAAGCTCCTTAAGGTCCATACGCTTTTTCTCCCCCATGGGACGTCAGGCCCGCTCGTTGTATTCACCCGTGCGCGTGTCAATCCGCACCCGCTCGCCCTCGTTTAAGAACAACGGCACCTGGACGACGAACCCCGTCTCCAGGGTTGCGGGCTTTGTGGCCCCGGTGGCGGTGTCGCCGCGGAATCCCGGATCGGTTTTAGTGATTGTTAGCTCGACAAAGATCGGCAACTGCACCCCAATGGGCTGGCCCTTGTGGAACAAAGCTGAAATTACGACGTTCTCCTGCAAATAATTCTTCTCGTCGCCCAGCTGGCCAGCCGTCAGGAATATCTGTTCGTAGGTCGCGGTATCCATGAAGTGCCACTGGCCGTCGTCCTGGTAGAGGTACTGCACCTGGCGCTCCTCGAGGTCGGTCTGGGCGGACGGCTCGACGCGACGAACATCGTGACACCGATCGCCGGTGTCATCACCCCGATCGGGCTGGAGCACCAGCAGTATCTCGGCGACACGCTCGAGGCGATCGCCGCCGAGAAGGCGGG
>JADFOP010000060.1 GCA_022562795.1 Nitrospinota bacterium | reverse complement strand
GGTGACGCCGTCCGCATCATCCACTTCGATGCCTTCACCTTCAAAGTTCTGCACCGTGCAGTTGACGACCGTGGTCCCGTCCCCATCGGACATGATATTGATCCCGGGGCCTCCCAGATGAGCGGAGGGGGTGGCTGTGCTGGCGTCGCCCTGAACGGCGCCGTCGAGGACCGCGCCGTTGCAGTTGAGGGTGATTTTCTTATCGATGTCCACGACCTCTTGGTACTCCCCATTGGGGCCACAGGTGGTGTTAGGCGCTACGCACTTTTTCTTCAACTTCACCGTATCGCCGGATGCCGCCGTGTCCACCGCGGCCTGGATGGTGGCGAAATCGGCCGGCACCTTGAGAACCGCCGCCTGCGCCTGCCCACCGGCCAGAGCGAGCACCAGGGCCGAAGCCAGGGTAACGAGGCTACCATTTGTTATCATTCCTGTTCCTTTCATACCCCTCATCCTCTCTTCCTCCTTAAAGTAGAATTGAGCCTCCGATACGAATGAATAATACTAACTCCTTATTAGGACCCTGGTACGGTCGGGCAGCCAAAAAGGCCGTCCCTATACCTAGGCCTATTAATCCGTTTGGCCCGGGGTACAGAAGTCAAACCCGCCGGTGGCGAAGACGTTGCCGCCGAGGTCAGTCGCGGCGCCGGCAGAGTCGGGGCAGGTGATGGCCTCGTCACCATCTTCGTCGCCCTTGCCGGCGAGGTCAAGCCCGTTACCCGTCATGGTGTTGTCCTCAAGGGTCGTAAAAGCTCCGCCGTCGTTCTCGATGCCCGTATTAGCGTTGCCGATCGCCCTGTTGCCGGTCATGGTGACTGTGTCGACATCGGTGTCGTCGAGGTCAAACCCATCCTCGCTGTTTTTCTTGGCCAGGTTCTTAATAAACGTATTTGATTCGCTATCTTTTATCTTAAAGCCGTCCCGGTCGTTCTCGATGCTCTTGTTCCTATCGAACGTGTTGTCGTCGCCGTCTTTAATGTCGAAACCACTATTGCCGTTGTCCCTGGCAAGGTTGTGGTAGAACGTAGTCGTATTGGAATCGTCAATTTTGAAGCCATCCTCTTCATTCTCTATGGCCTTATTGTGTGAGACGGTGGTTTCGCTCTGTTTTTTCAGGTCGAAGCCCGCTTTCACGTTGCCGACGGAGCGGTTGCGCGTGATCGGGCCGCAGGGAGGACCATCTTTGCATTCGATTTCAAACCCCGCTTTTTTGTTGTTGAAAAACGCCCTGTTGCGCGTTATCGTAGTGTCAAAGCTTTTGATCTTGAAGCCTGATTCTCCATTCCCGATGGCGGCATTCCTGTTGACAATGTGGCCGTCGCCTTCGATATCGAAGCCGTCATCCTGGTTGAAAAGGGACACGTTCCTCTCTATGGTGATGTCGTCGCCGTCGCCTTCGATTTTGAACCCAGGCTTTTCATTGGCCCGGGCGAAATTCCTCGAGATGGTGCTGTCGTCGGCATCTTTGATTTTGAAGCCTTCTTTCTTATTGGTCTCCGCCCTGTTGCTAATGATGGTGAAACTGCCGACACTGTCGCCGGTAACCTTGAACCCTTCGTCCTTGTTTCTAAAGGCTCTGTTGTGCAGTATTTCGATCCGGTCGCCGTTAACCTCGAACCCAACCTTTTCATTCCCCCTGGCGATGTTGTTCTTGATGATGCCGTCGTCGCCGTCGAGTTCGAAGCCTGCCTTTTTATTCTCGATGGACGTGTTGCGCTCGACTAGGTAATCGTCCGAAGAGTTTATATCCAGTCCTCCATCACCGTCGGTGTTGATGAGGGTGTTTCTCCTGATGGTGACGCCGTCCGCATCATTCACTTCGATGCCGTTATCCTTGAAGTTCCTTATCGTGCAGTTGACGATAGTGGTACCGTCCCCATCGGACAGGATATCGACCCCGTCCCCTCCCAGCCGAATGGGGCCAACAAATTCGGTTGTGGCGCCGCCGTCAGTGGTTTCTCCCTTCTTGCCGAGCGGAACGTCGGCGTCGAGGATAGCGCCGCTGCAGTTGAGGGTGAGCTTCTTGTCGATATCCACTCCCTGGTGGTAGAGCCCGTTGAAGCCGCAGTGGGCACTGATGGCACTGTTACACTTTGCTTTGAGCAGGACCGTGTCGCCGGAGCTCGCCGCGTTGATCCCGTCCTGGATATCGGGATTCGAAGAGGTGGGGACGACGATAGTCGCGGCCAGCGCCGGGGCGAAGGCGAGAGCGAGAGCAATGGCTGCCGCCAGTGCGACGAGGTTCAAATTAGCGATTTTTCCCGTTTCATCCATCATTTTTTTCATTCCTTCTTCCTCCCTAACGAGTGCAGGTTGGAGTTCCGCCTGAGGTCCGCCTCAGGCGGACAGCACCCAGACTCATTAAATTCCGGCGGACAGCCATAAAGGCTGCCCCTACATCCCAGGGTAGTCGGGGTCGCCCCTGACCCCGACTCCTTATATTCTGCCGGACAAACAAATTGCCTCTCTCACTACAAGGACAAATAAACACGGTTTGGGTGGCAACTTGGACATTATCCCCGCTCCTGGGAAAATTGTCAAGCGTTTTTTTGAATTATTTTATACATTTAAATACATAGGGTTATGGGGGCTGTCGGGGCCGCCCTCGCCTCTTACCCGCCTGAGGAAGACTTGCCGCTTCCTGCCCTAAAGGCCGGACAGCCTAAATCCGCCTCAGGCGGACTACATCGTCGTGTGCCTGTGTAGGGACAGGGCCGACCAAAGGTCGCTTGCGACTCCCTGTCCGAGGGTATGAAGGGCGGGTCGTCCGCCTCAGGCGGGCAATTGATTATAGAGGAAAAAGAAAGATGGAGGCGGCGGTCGGATTCGAACCGACGCATGAGGGTTTTGCAGACCCTTGCCTTACCACTTGGCGACGCCGCCTTCTTGAGCCGGGATAGGCTTCCATCTCCAAATATACCGTATGGGGGCGCCTCTGTAAAGGTTAAGACATCTCATAGGGAAAGGTGGAAGGCCTCCCCCGGAGCGACGAGAAAAAGGCTCCGCGGAGGGCCTTTTACGTGACGCCGGGGCCCAGTTCTGTTAATATTGCATAAACATGTAATAGAGAGAGGATTCTCATCGCCGGGCAGTAAGAATCGCCCAGCCTCATTCGTCCTATAGAGGGAAAGGGGTCCATGACGGCGAGCATGACGCCGGGGCTCGTCGAGCAGATGCTGGCGGCCCTACACGGGGCCGAGGGGCGGTGGGGGCCTTCGGCCGACCTGGTGGAGGTGAGCCTTCGTCTCGAGTCCGCCGAGGATATGGGCGCCGTGGCGCGCGCTCTCGAGGATTGGGGGGCGGTGGTCGTTCGGGCCGAGCCCGCCGGGCCCGCTCTCCAGGCCCGCATCCCCCCCGCGCGCCTGTGGGACCTGCTGGGTCTCGACGGCGTATTGGAGGTCGCCGAGGGAGCGTCGGCGCCTCTCAGCGCGCCCCGGGGCCGCTTGTTGGCGGCCGCCGGCCTCGCCTTGCTTGCGGCGGGGCTCGTCGTCTGGTGGACTTTCGGGCTTGGGTCGTTATCCCCTGCGCCTGCGGCCCTGGATACGGCCAAGATGCCTGCCGCGACTGCCCAGGGGGGCCTCCCCGAAACGGGTGTCGTGGCCGCTATCTTAACGGGGGACCGCATTCGTCTAAACTCAGGCCAACTCATCCGCATGGCGGGGCTTAGGGCTCCCGCCTACAATGACCCGAAGGTGGGCGATGAGATTTACGGCAGCCGGGCCCGCCGTGCCCTCTCGGAGCTGGTCGCCGGGAAGGCCGTCGCCCTGGACTATCCTCCTCAGCCGAAGTTGGCCGATGGGGCGCTTCTCGCCTTCGTCTCCCTGGCCGACGGCACGGACGTCAACGCCTCGCTTATCGAGCAAGGCGCCGTCCATGCCGATCTCGCCACCGCCGGGGCCCCGCGCCGCGCGGCCTTTGGACGCCTGGAGGCCGAGGCCCGCCGGGCCCGAAGGGGGCTCTGGGGCGGCCCCGTCGTCGGCAACCTTGCGAGCAAGGTCTACCACCTGCCCGGGGGGCGGTTCTACTACCGGGTCGGCTCGGCCAACCGGGTCCTCTTCGCCGACGAGGCCGAGGCCCGTGAGGCCGGATACAGGCGCTCGGCCCGATGAGGTAACAGGGCGATGAGCGAAGATATGATGCTTCTCCTCCACACCCCAGGGGGCTCCACCTTGCCCCTCCGGGGTCCGGAGCTGACCATCGGCAGGCGGTCCGGCTCCTCCCTGGTTCTGCCTGGGCCTGAGGTCTCCAGGGATCACGCACGCCTTATCGAGAGGGAGGGGGGCTATCTTCTGGAGGACCTGGGCGCCGCGAACGGCACCTTCGTAAACGGCCGTCGCATCGAGCGGGCTCTACTCCGACCTGGGGACGAGATTCGAATCGGCCGAACGACGCTGACGGTTCACGCGCTCCCGGCCGATGCCCTCCCTCAGGGCCCTGCCGCGGCGGCCTTCGCCGAGGGCGACCGGCTGCGCGCCGACGGCCGCGTTCCAGAGGCGGTTCAGGCCTACGAGATTGGCCTCCTCTCGGAGCCTGGGGATCACGACCGCCGTCTCACGCTGGGCCGCCTATTCGAGGCCGCCGGTCGGTGGGAGCGGGCCGAGGACGCCTACCGGGCGATTCCCGCGGGGGCCGAGGCGCACTCCGAAGCTGCGTCGGCCCTGAAGCGCCTTGGTGAGAAGTGGCGGGTCTACGGGAAGGTCAAGACGCTGCTGGTTGAGGACGGGGCGGCCACGGAGGTCCTTTTGGGGTCGGGGGAGCGCGTGTCGGTCGAAGGCCCCGGCTGGGTCGTCCGCTTCCCTCTGAGCGCCGACCTGTCGCTGCTTAAGACCATCGCCAAGACGCTCGCGCTGGCCCGCCGCCGTCTCCTTGAGACGGTCGGCTCCCTGCCGGAAAGCGTCGCTGTGGAGGTCTACCAGACCGAGGAGGAGCTCAGGAGGGAGAGCCCCGTCCCCACGGAGGCTTTTGCCACCTGGATGGCGGGTGTTTACGACGGGACGGTCCGTGTGGCCGTCGGCGAGGGGGCGCTCCCCGAGCCGCCCTTCCTCGTCTTGCTGCTCACCCACGAGGTGGCGCACGTGGCAGTCGAGGCCGCCTCCGGTGGGCGCTGCCCTGCCTGGCTGGATGAAGGCATCGCTCAGCTCGTGGCCCAGAATCTCCCCCGCCGGGCGGTGGAGAGCCTGAAGGCCGCTTCCCGCCGGGAGGCTTTGCTTCCTCTGCAGGCCCTGGAGGGGCCTTTGTGGCGCTTGGAGGAAAAGCCCCTCATTGATTTGGCCTACGCTCAGTCCTACAGCGTGGCGGCCTTTCTGGAGGAGGCCGTCGGCTGGCAGGGGCTCAGGGCGATCTTGAACGCGCTCGGCGGCGGCTCCTCGATGGAGGAGGCTCTAGAATCTCTCGGGTGGCCGTACCCTAAATTGGAGGCCGCGTGGCAGGCGAGCCTAATCGCCGGGGGAGGGTAGGCGGTGGACCAGGTCTCCGACCGGGAGCTCTTCCTTCGATGCTGCCAGGGGGATGAGGAGGCGTGGGGCTACCTCTACGGCTACGTGGTTTCCGTTGCCCGATGGCCTCAATGGGGCCTCGGCGGGTCGGCTGAGGATGTCGCCCAGGCCGTCCTGCTTCAGCTAATGGAGAAAGGTCTCGCGATGGTGCGCTCGGCAGATGCGTTCCGAAGTTTCGTCAAGCGCGCGACCATCAACCGGGTTCACGACCACCACAGGGCCGCCGAGGTGCGCCTTCGCCACCGGGGGCGGCCGCCGGGGGCGGAGGAGAGGCCCGAGGTCGACCCCGTGGCCGGCCGGCCCGACCGCGGGCCCACCGTTGAGTCCAAGGTGCTGGCTGGGCGGGACCTCGCCCGCTGGAGCCCCTTGCTGGAGGGTCTGCCGGGCTATTGCAAGGGGGTCATCCAGGCCTACATGGAGTACAAGCTGGGGCTGCTGGAGAGCTACCGGGAGATAGCCGAGCGGCTCGGGAGGCCCTTGAACACCATTTCGGTTCAAATTAAGCGCTGCCTCGAGCACTTCCGCCGGGCGGCGCTCAAGGCCGGTCTCCTGGAGCCTCGCTTGGGAGGATAGCACGATGCCGTCCTGTGAAACTCTCGACCTTGTCGCCTACATTGAGGGAGCGCTCGATGCCGAGGCCGGAAGGAGGGTCGAGGCGCATCTGGCGGGCTGCGAAGAGTGTCGCCGAGGCCTCGATGAGCTTGGCGAGACCAGAGAGCTGCTGGTTGAGCTCTGGACGGCCAGCGGGGCGAGCTGCCCTCCTGCGGAGGCCATCTCAGAGCACCTGGCGGGGGAGGGCGAGGAGGCTCCAAGAAAGGCTCTGGCCCGGCATATCGAGCGGTGCCCGGCCTGCCGCGAGTTCATCGAGGCCGTGAGGGCCTTCGAGGCCGAATGGGACCCTCCGGCCGAGGGGGCGGAGCTGCCCGCTTCCCTCCGAGGGCGGCTGTCGATCCTGGCCGAAACGGGTCTCGCCGAGCGGCTCAGGCGGGCCGCTGAGGAAGCCCTCGGTCGGAAACCTCCGCCGGAGGGGAGTGAGGCGGCCGCCTGGCTCCAGCGTCTCCTGAGCCGAGAGCCGGAGGCTTGGCCTCTGGCTGCGCTGCCGAGAGATGCAGCCGAGGTCGAGGAGGATGAAGAAGCCCCTCCAGAGGGAGAGCCGACCTCCTGAACACCTCTCTACGCCTACGGATACCCCATGACCCGAACCGCCTTAGGCAAGTACGAGATTCGCGGTCGCCTCGGCCAGGGCGCCTTCGCCGAGGTGCTCCTGGCCTGGCATCCGGTCTTAAAGGCTCCGAGGGCCCTCAAGGTGCCCTTCGACCAGAGCCCGGTGACGACCGAGCGGCTGGCAGCCGAGGCCCGAACGCAGGCGCAGCTGATTCACCCCAATATCTGTCTGGTCTACGATACGGATGAGGACGACGACACCTTCTTTCTCATAATGGAGTATGCTGCCGGCGGGTCTCTCCGCCGCCACCTCAAGGAAGGCCCCGTGGAGCCGGCCCAGGCCGTGGCCTGGATGGGGCAGGCGGCCGAAGCCCTCAAGTACGCCCACGGGCGCGGGGTCATTCACCGCGACCTGAAGCCCGATAACCTGCTCCTTTCGGCCGAGGGCGACATAAAGGTGGCCGATTTCGGGCTGGCGCGCATTCTCCAGCCGACCGAGGAGGCCCGCACCCAGGCCGGGACCATTCCATATATGGCGCCCGAGCACCTCAAAGGCCAGGCGACTTTCCTCTCAGATCTCTGGAGCCTCGGGGTGGTTTTCTACGAGATGCTGGAAGGGTCGCCCCCCTTTCGGGCCGAAAGTCAGTGGGAGCTTGCAAGCCGCATCATGTCGAGCGACCCTGAGCCCTTAGGAAATGCCAGGGCCGATCACGCGCCGGAGCTCGTCTCGTGCCTCCGCCGCCTCCTTGAGCGCGATCCGGCCCACCGCACGCCCTCGGCCGAGGCTCTGGCCGATGAGCTTCGAGGCATCGAGCGCCTCCTCGCTGAGGCCCCGCGCCTTCGAGCTGGTCATCGCTCAGGGGCCGACGCCTTAGGCGAGGCGACCCCGTCCCAGGAGGCGACTGTGGTGGCCTACGACTGGCCCCAGGGCCGAGGCGGGCCGAGGCGGACAGGGAGCGTGGCGCCCGCCCTTTTGCTCCCCCTGCAGCTGGCTTGGCGGGCTGAGCTTGGCTCCCCTGTGGTGGCCCCTCCGGTAGTATGCCACGGCCTCGTGCTGGTTGGGACCACAACAGGAGAGCTCGTGCTGCTGGAGGAGACCTGGGGCCGCGAGGTCGCGAGGCTTCCTCTGGGTGGAAGCCTCCCGGCTTCCGCTGCGGTTCTCGACGGGAAGGCCTACGTCGGGGGCTACGGGGGCCGGCTCTACGCCGTTGATTTCATGGACCGCTCTGTCGAGTGGGAGGCGGAGGTCGGCGCTCCCGTCGTGGCCACGCCCGCCGCCGCCCAAGAGGCCCTCTTCGTCCCCTTGCTGGACGGGCGGCTGGTGCGCCTCAAGAGGGCCGGAGGAGCCGTCTCGGCGACCTTTACGGCCCGGGGAGCTTTGGCCTCATCACCTCTGCTGGTCGATGACCTCGTGGTCGTCGGCTCCCGCGACCATTGCCTCTACGCCCTGGACCAAGAGGATTTGAGCGAGCGATGGCGCTGGCAGGCCGGCGGATGGATTGACGGGGCGGCGGCGTCGGCCGACGGCCTCGTAGTCGTCGGCTCCTCAGACGGGACGGTCACGGCCCTGGAGCTAGCCACGGGACGGGAGCGATGGCAGTTGAGCCTTCCCGCTTGGGTGGCCGCGGGCCCGGCGCTCGCACAAGGCGCGGCTTACGTTCTGGCCTTCGACGGGACTCTCGTCGCCCTCGCTCTCGAAGACGGAGCGGAGCGATGGCGGGTGCGCACGAAGGGCCGGCACCTGGGCGGGCCAGCCTTGAGCGGAGAGCTTTTGCTTGTCGCAGGGGCCGAGGGCCTAATGACCGCCCGCAGCCTCGACGACGGGGCCGAGCGCTGGGGCGCACCCCTGGAGGCTGAGTGTCTTGGCGGCCCCACGGTGGCGGGCTCAACCTGCTACGTGGCGGGCCGCGACGGCGGCCTTGCGGCCTTCCGGTGAGGTCGGTAAAATTATATGTATGGTGGAGAGGTAGGAGCGGGCGCTTAAAAGGCTGAGTTAGTCTATGTATTCAAAATTGTTGAATAAGGTTTCCCATAAACTGTTTGAGCCTGTTGATGCTTCATCCATCGTGGTCGTTCGGGTCGCGTTTGGGCTGCTTATCCCATTGGAGCTTACTTATTATTGGCCCCATCTTGACACGATGTTTATCCGCCCGGTCGTCCACTTTACTTATTATGGTTTCGGGTGGGTGCAGCCATTGCCTGGCGATGGATTGTATTACTTGTTCGCAGCCGTGGGTGTTCTTTCTATCCTCATTGCATTAGGACTTTTCTACCGCATTGTAACTCCTCTGTTCTTCTTAGGTGTTTCTTACATATTCCTGCTTGATAAGACATTTTTCTTAAATCACATGTATTTGGTCTGTCTTCTTGGTTTACTTTTTATTTTTATCCCCTGCAATCGCTTTTTTTCCCTGGATGCTTTAATAAACCCAAAATTACGAACTCCATTCATTCCTCTTTGGTCTCTATTGCTCCTGCGTGTCCAGATAGGAATTCCTTACTTTTACGGCGGTCTCGCCAAGCTGAACCCGGACTGGTTGGCCGGAGAGCCAATGAGAACGTGGCTCGCCGCTCGTACACACTACCCCTTTGTGGGCCAATATCTTACGCTAGAATGGGTCCCTTATTTAGTTAGCTATGGCGGGCTGGGCTTCGATTTATTGATTGTGCCGCTATTGATATATCGCAGAACACGGCCATTTGCCTTCACCTTTGTGGTAATGTTTAATGTAACGAATGCCTATATTTT
>JADFOP010000059.1 GCA_022562795.1 Nitrospinota bacterium | reverse complement strand
TTCCCATCATACCCTTCATCCTCTCTTCCTCCTCCTTTTTTGGCCTAATCCTGTGTAGGGACACCCCTCGTGGGTGTCCGGCCTTTTGGGCAGCGACCCGCCCGTCTAACCCACGGACAGGGAGTCGCAAGCGACCTTTGGTCGGCCCTGTCCCTACATAACAAGTGAACGGACACTATATTGGCCTATACTGTGTAGTTCCGCCTCTGGCGGAACCCCGACACATTATATTCTGACGGACAAGCAAAATGCCTCTCTCACTAAAGGGCAAATAAATACGGTTTGGGTGGCAACTTGAGACATTATTCATCCCCCAGGTGAATTTGTCAAGCGTTTTTTGAGGTTGCGATATACACCTGGTAATCAGTGGATTTAAAGGTCGAGCTTTGTTACGTCAAAAGCGAGTTGGCTATCGGCTAGCCCTCCTGGTAGGCTGGCAACCCAGGACCGTACACCCGCCATGTGCGCCCTTGAGGAACGAAGCGGCGATAGTTGACAAAAAAGCTGCGCAAACCTATATTAGTTATTCTATTTGCTTGCGATTTTTCTCTAGAAATCGTATATTTACCAAAGGGGTGATGTAATATCACATAAAATAGTCACTCTAGAGCCAGATCATCCACCCATATTGCATTATGCGTTGTTTCTAAAGAACTTACGTTCCCATCCTCCGGACACGCTTGTGTGAAGGGCCTCCTTCGTGGGGAGGGGTACGTAACACCGATAGGGAAAGAAGGGGGTGTAATTTGAATGCCGGGTGTCCGCATCAGGCACGGAGAGTCTTTCGAGCAAGCCCTTAAGCGATTTAAAAAGCAATGTGAGAAGGCTGGGATTTATTCCGAGATCCGGCGGCGGAAGCACTATGAAAAGCCGAGCGTCCGCCGGAAGCGAAAGATGCTGGCGGCTCGCAAGAAGCTCCTTAAGGCTATCAGAAAGTCCGGAAGATGGTGAAGCAGGCGATAAAGACCATGGCCTTGCAAGAACGGATAGAAGAAGACTACAAAACGGCGCTGCGGGCCGGCGATAGGGATCGCGTCTCGACGCTGCGGCTGGTCAAGGCGGCGATTCTCAACAAGTGCAAGGAAAAGGGGGAGGATGTGGACGAGGCAGGCATCCTCGACGTGTTGAGCGCCGCCGCCAAACAGCGTAAGGAGTCCGTCCAGGCCTACGAGGAGGGAGGCCGGGACGACCTGAGAGCGAAAGAGCAGCGCGAGCTGGATATTTTACAAGAATATCTGCCCGAAGCCATGTCGGCCGAGGAGGTCGCAGCTCGGGTGGCCGACGTCATCGCTGAGGTTGGGGCGACCTCCCCGAAGGACACGGGCAGGGTGATGAAGGTCCTAATGGCCGAGCTTAAGGGGAGAGCCGAAGGGGGCCTGGTCAACCGATTGGTCAAGGAGCGGCTAGCGCCCAGCAGTTGAGCCCCCTGGCCAGAAGGAGCCCCCGTTGGGGAGCTACACCGAGCACCGTTTGTTTCCGCGGCATTCCGTCGTAACGAAGGTCTCGTAGCAAGAAGTCCCATAGTCCCGTCTCCCTGCAAGACGTGAGGGCCGGGGCGATGGTGGGGGAGCTTATTGCGTGAGGGCTCGACTTATCCCAGACGCCGTGCTCGACGAGATTCGCGACCGGACCGACCTGGTCGGCTTCATCGGCGACTACATTCCTCTCAAAAAGAGCGGCCGAAGCTACAAGGGCCTGTGTCCCTTCCATACAGAGAAGACCCCCTCGTTCAACGTCTCTCCGGATCGGAACATTTTTCGGTGTTTTGGGTGCGGGGCCGGCGGCAACGTCTTCACCTTCGTTATGCAGATGGATGGGATGAGTTTCCTTGAAGCGGTAAGGTATCTGGCCAAACGGGCCGGCGTTGAGGTTCCCGCAACGACGCCTGAGGAGGCGAGCGACGCCCGCCGGCGGGAGCGGCTCCTTAAAGTGACGAGCCGCGCGGCGACCCTCTACCACCGCCAACTCCTCGAGGCTCCCGAGGCCGACGGCGCCCGGCGCTACCTGGCCGACCGGGGCCTCACCGACGCCGCCATTAAAGACTTCGAGCTTGGCTACGCCCCGGCCGGGTGGGATTTTCTGCTGAAGAAGGCCCAGACCTCCGGGGTCTCGACCGCCGATCTGGAGGCTGTGGGCCTGGTCATCCGAAGCGAGCGTGGCGGGGGCCACTACGACCGATTCCGCGCCCGGCTCATCTTTCCCATCAGGGACCACCGGGGTGAAGTCGTCGGCTTCGGCGGGCGGCTGCTCGACCCCGACGCCACGGAGGCGAAGTACATCAACACGCCGGAGACGGCTCTATACCACAAGGGCCGGCTCCTCTACGGGATGGATAAAGCCAGGCGTGAGGCCCAGGATTGCGACGAGCTGCTGGTCACGGAAGGCTACCTGGACGTCATCACCGCGCACCAGGAGGGTTTAGGAAATATCGTGGCGACCCTGGGGACGGCCCTGACCGAGCAGCACGCCCGCCTCATCGGTCGCTATGCCAAGCGGGTCACCTTGGTCTTCGACGCCGACCAGGCTGGGCTCAACGCGGCCCGTCGCGGAGCAGACCTCCTGCTGGCCCAAGGACTCCAGGTAGAGGTCCTGGCCCTGCCGGACGGCCACGACCCGGACAGCTACATCCGCTCGTCCGGCATGGAGGCTTTTGAGGTCGCCCACCGTCAGGCAAAGCCCCTCGTCGATTTTTTCCTGGACGAGCTCCTCAAGGACGACGAGGCCGATTCGCCGGCCCGCAAAGGACGGGTGGCCAGCGAGCTGCTGCCGCTTGTGAGCCGCATCCCAAACCACGTGGAGCGGGACGAGGCCTTCCGCCACATGGCCGACGCCCTCGGGGTTCGCGAGGAGGCGCTTCGGGATGAATTTCGCCGACAGCGGGCCGAGGCGAGGCGCCATCCTGTCAAGGGGCCTGGAGCGGAGCCGGTCGTCCAAGAGACCCCTTGGCCCGAAGAAGAGCTCCTGCTTCGCATCCTTCTTCAGGATCGGGCCGCGATGGAGGCCGTTTCGGCCGACCTCGCCCCAGAGAGCCTGAAGGACGGGTCGCTTCGGGCCATCTGCCGGGCCCTTTTCGAAGTCTCCGAAGTCGGAGAAGTGGACCTCGCGCGCATTGTCGACCACCTGCCTGATGCCGAGCTGGCGGCCCGGGCGGTCCAGCTCGCTGAGACACCCCACGGGCTGGAGGACTACCGGGTCGGTCTGCGCGACTCGATGGCGACGATAGAATCGCGGGCGCTTCGCGGGCAGGTCCGGGAGCTCGAGCGGGCGCTGAGAGAGGCCGAGGTCGCGGGCAATGACTCCATGGTCCACGAGCTCACTCTTCGGCGAATGGAGCTTCAGCGGGGTCTACCGGTTTAATGCGGCTGGCCAATAAAGTTTGCTTAAATTCGCAAATTGCCTATATTTAATTCGTATAACTGGAGGAAGGCCAAGTAGGTAGGGGGGAATCCATGACGAATAAGGAAAAACTCAAGGGGCTGGAGGATCTCATCTCCCTCGGCAAGGAGAAGGGCTATTTGACCTACGATGAGGTCAATGATCTGCTCCCTAGCGACATTGTCTCTCCCGAACAAATTGATGACATCATGGTGATTTTCAGTGAGAATGACATCGATGTTATCGACGCCGATACCGAGGAAGGCCGGCGCAAGCTGCGGGTCGAGGAACGCGACAGGCCGGCGGGCAAGGAAAGCCTCGACCTGGGGGACCAGCCTGGCAAGACCGATGACCCTGTTCGGATGTACCTGCGGGAGATGGGAACAATTCCTTTGCTGACGCGCGCGGGCGAGGTGGAAATTGCCAAACGCATCGAAGAGGGCTACAACGATGTCGTCGACGCCATCCTGCGGGCACCCATCGCGGCCAAGGAGGTCATCGCTCAGGGAGACAAGCTGCGGGCCAAGCAGCTCTCGATAGGCGAGATAGTCCAGACCGCCAGCGGCGAAGAGCGAAAGGCCGATGGCGATGAAACTACCCGCGTCCTCAAGCTCGTAACACACCTCAAATCGTTGGATACACGAATGGAGAAGCTCAAAGCCGCCCGGGCGGGCAAGCGCTTAAGGGGCCGGGCTCTGGAGGCCCAGGAGGCTGAGGAGCAACGCTGCCAACAGAAGACGGGGGAGCTGCTCCATGAGGTCCGCCTCAACGTGACCCAAGTCGAGAAGATAGTGGCCAAGATCGAGGGGTTCCACCGACGGCTCGTCCAGGCTGAGCAAGAAATCCAAGAAGTCCTGGACCGTGTTGGTCTCACAAACGAAGAGCTCCGCCGCGCTACGCGCTCGATGGACGGAGCCCACAGGCGTAAGCGGATCGAAAAAGAGCTTGGCCTCTCGTACGACACCTTACAGGAGGCCGACCGGAGGATCCGCAACAGCCGCCGGAAGGTTCGGCGGGTTGAGATGGAAGCCCATGTCTCGCAAGACGACCTCAAATTGACGATCCGCGCCATCGGGGCCGGCAAGGGGAAAGACAGGGAGGCAAAGCGGGAGCTGGCGGAGGCCAACTTACGGCTGGTGGTCTCCATTGCCAAGAAGTACACCAACCGGGGGCTCCAGTTTCTAGACCTCATCCAGGAAGGCAACATCGGCCTCATGAAGGCCGTTGACAAATTCGAATATAGGCGCGGCTACAAGTTTTCCACATACGCCACCTGGTGGATTCGTCAAGCCATTACGCGTGCCATCGCCGACCAGGCCCGCACCATCCGGATACCGGTCCACATGATCGAGACCATCAACAAGCTCATTCGCACGAGCCGCCAACTGGTCCAGGAGAACGGGCGGGAGCCCGTGCCCGAGGAGATCGCCGAGCGGATGGATCTCTCCGTGGATAAGGTCCGCAAGGTGCTGAAGATTGCCAAGGAGCCCATCAGCCTGGAAACACCGATTGGTGAGGAGGAAGACAGCCTCCTGGGCGACTTTATCGAGGACAAGAAAATCATGTCACCCGGCGAGGCGGTCAGCCGCGTGAACTTGAAGGAACAGACAATACGTGTGCTGCAGACCCTCACGCCGCGCGAGGAGCGGGTGCTTAGAAAGCGGTTCGGCATCGGAGACGATACGGAGCATACCCTCGAAGAGGTTGGACAGGACTTCGCCGTCACGCGCGAGCGGATCCGACAGATTGAGGCTAAAGCGCTCCGGAAGCTCAAACATCCCAGCCGGTCGAAAAAGCTCAAGAGCTTCAACGACGGATTTTAAGCTTCACGATCACATACATTAACGGGGCGGGCCGCCTCCGCGGCCCGCCCCGGTTTCTTTTCCGCTGTTCGGTACCTCAGCGCTCCCAGTGATACTATTCTACCACCTCCCTAAGACGTAGGCGGCGAAGCCGCGGCTGGCTATCGCCTCCAGGTAAGCCATCGGCTCAAAAACCTCTTGAGGCGGGGGGTGAGGCGGCCTCTCTGGTAGGCGTCTGCCGCCTGCCTGATGGCCTCGGCCTGGGTCGGGTAGGGATGGATGACGTTGGAGAGGGTCTTCAGACCCACCTTGCCAACCATCGCCAGGGTGACCTGGCTGATCATCTCGCCCGCGTGACGGGCGACGATTGTGGCGCCGAGAATTGTGTCGGAGCCTCGCTTGACGTGAATTTTGACGAACCCCTCTTCATCGCCGTCGGTGATGGCCCGGTCCACATCTGCAAGGGGCCTGACGAACGTCTCGACCGGGACACCCCGCTGGCGGGCCTCCTCTTCGTTCAACCCCACGCGGGCAATCTCCGGGTCAGTGTAGGTGCACCAGGGAATGGTCAGTCCGCTCAGTCTCTTTCGCCCGAGAAACAGTGAGTTTTGGATGACGATGCGCGCGGCCGCGTCGGCGGCGTGGGTGAACCTGTAGGCCATGCAGACGTCGCCTGCGGCGTAGATGCGACCGTTGGTAGTCTGGAGGTGGTCGTTGACCACCACACCGCCTTTCGTATCGTAGCGGACCCCGACGGCCTCGAGGTTGAGGCCCTCGACGTTGGGCGCGCGCCCGGCACTGAGGAGAATCTCATCAACCGTGACTACCTCCTCGCCCCCGACGCCCTCCAGGTGGATGAGCTTCTCGGAGCCTGATAGGACCACCTTCCCAACAACCGTATTTAACTTGATCGAGACCCCATCCCGTGCCAATGCCTCGGTCAGAACCTGGGCCGCGTCGGGGTCCTCGCGGATGAGCACCTGCGGGGCCATCTCCACGAGGATCACCTCGGAGCCCAATCGGCGGAAGGCCTGTGCCAGCTCGCATCCCAAGGGGCCTCCACCGACCACCAGCAGGCGGCCCGGCCGCTCCGTTAGAGAGAAGACGGTCTCGTTGGTGAGGTAGCCGGCTTCGTGGAGGCCATCAATGGGCGGCTCAACGGGCCGAGCCCCCGTGGCGATGACGGCTCTTTTGAAACGCAGCGGAGTGCCTTCGACCTCGACCGTCTCAGGCCCCGCGAACCGGGCACCGCCCAGAAAGATGTCCACACCAAACTCTTCTTTAAACCGCCGGGCTGAGTCGTGAGCGCTGATCCGACTTCGGATGCGGCGCATCCGCTCCATGACGGCGCCAAAATCGACATCCGTGCCCTCGGGGACGCGAACGCCGAAGCGGTGGGCGTCGTGGACGTCGGCAAAGGAGCGCGCGGAGCGGATGATGCTTTTCGAGGGCACGCATCCCGTGTTCAGGCAGTCTCCCCCCAAGAGGTGCCGCTCCACGAGGGCGACCTTGGCTCCCAGGAGAGACGCCCCCGCGGCGGTCACCAGGCCTGCTGTCCCCGCTCCAATGACGACTAAGTTGTAGCGCGGCGCAGGCTCAGGGTTCTTCCAGTCGGGGGGGTGGACGTTGGCCACCAGAGCGGCGTTGTGCTCATCGTGGGGAGGGACGTCCGGGACATCATGCATGGTGGGAGGGCTCCACCTTGGCGGAAGCGGCCTCGGCCACCGTATCTGTTTCCTTCGCCTGAAGGGTTCGGCGGGCGTAGCGGATCAGGAGGGCCAGGACCACTCCAGCCCCCGCGAGCGCCCCGACCAGTCCCCAGGGGAGGCGGCCTTGGGAGAGACCCCGGGCCAGGGCGTCGGCCCCGACGACGTAGAGCACGGTGCCCGGCAGCATGCAGAGCCAGGACCAGAAGACGTAGGTCGAGAACGGCACCCGGGTGAGTCCGAAACCGTAATTGAGCAGATTGAAGGGAAAGATGGGGGTGAGCCGCGTCAACGCCACGATTATCGCCCCGTGCTCTTCGGTGAGCCTATCGAGCCGACGGAACTTTTCGTTGCTAGAGAACCACCTAGCGGCGGCGTCTCTGGCGAAGTATCGGGCGACCAAAAAGGCGAGGCTGGCCCCCAGGGTGGAGGCCACACTGACCAGGACGACCCCCAGGATGGAGCCGAATAGGGCTCCCGCGCCCACCGTCAGGACCGAGCCCGGCACGGCCGCCACGGTCGCCGCAACGTAGATCAAAACAAAAACCGCGGGGCCCCAGGCCCCCAGCGTGCCAATCCAGTCGCGCACGGCGCCCAGCCGCTCGCCGAGCCCGAAGAACTTCGAAAGCAGCAGGATGGCGACGATGAGCCCTACAAGCCCAACCGGCCGCCACCAGCCGGAGGCATGGACGTGATGGCTCGGGGCCGAGGGCCGAGCCGTAGTGGGCTCCTCCCCTGTCATTGCCTCATCCTTCCCGCTGCTCGTTCAAGGACCAGTCGTAGTCGGTATAGTGGATGCTATAGGGTTTCATGGCCAGGTAATCTCTGTCTTCCCTGCCGATGTATCGACTTACGAAGTTTAACACGGCTTGAGCCGACTCGCCATGGCCGTTGTACAACTCTTCGGTATGGATATTCTGGATCTGCGCCAGGGAGCCCTTTATCATTCTTGGGCCAGACTGGTCGATGGCGATGAGGGACCCTTGTTTGCCACGGCCCCGGACGCCGCGGGGGGCTCGTAGACCTCGACCTCCGGCAGCATCGAGCTCAGGGCGAACCAGAAGGCGTAGGCCACGGGCGTCTGCTCACCTTCGCCGGAGAGAGTCTCGACCCGTACGGTGTCGCCTGCTTCCAGATAGGTTAGGCGAAGCCGCTTCCGGCCCACGGTATCTTCGACCCACCCGTTATCCCCGGCTGCCGCCGCCACGTCACGGACGGCGTAGGCCTTAAGCGCCTCTCCTGCCTGGACGAGGACCATGGGCTCCTTGTTGCGAAACCGCTCGGGGCGCGGCTGGCCCGCCCTGACGGGGAACATTAGCCGGTCGGTGGCGAAGTAGGAGCCGTACGGCGAGACTCCGTAGTTTCGACGATAGCCTGTCTGGTCTGAAAGCACATTGGAGGCTGGATGACGCTCCACCCACTCTCGCCATGTGGTTAGCTCCGACGGCAATAACCTCATCCGCAAGCCCGCTTGAGCGGCGGGCCCCGCCACCGCGGCCATCTTAACCTGGCTCCACAGGCTTTCGGCGCGGTCGTCTGGCTGGCGGTCGTAGAGCAACACGTTGGAGTTCCAAAGGAGCCCGCTTACCCCGAACTCCCGGACGGCTCCGCCGACCCTACGGTCGAAGACGAAGGCCGAGTTACAAAGCGGGCAGTAGGTGACTGCGATGGGTAAGCCGCCCACCACATCGTTGACGTTTTCGTGCCAGACCAGAATGCGAAGCGGATAGGCCCGGGCTTCCTCGTTGAAGACCACCCCGACGACCAGATCGTCGTCAAAGAGGTAGCCGGCCTGGCCGGCCTTGAGGAAGCGGGGGCTGGTGAGGGCCGGAATGCCGTCCTTCGGCGGGCCGCCCGAAAGAATCTCTTCGCGGGGGACCAAGCTATAGGTGAGGTCGAAGCCGTTGTGCATTGCAAATCCCCGGAGGTTCTGCCCCCAGGCGGCCGAGGCCACGGCGAGAGCGAGCCCCAGGGCGGCGCACAGCAATAAAATAATCAACGAGCGCTTCTTGGCGGTCATGCCCCTCACTCCTTCTTGCGGCTCTTCTTACCACAAAACACCAAAGAGGCAGGAATATTCCGGGGGGTGGGGCTCCGACTGCTAGGGGCGGGGTTCGGAGTGCGGGAAGGACTTAGCTTTCCGCTAAATGTTGGCCTAGAAAAGATTTTCTTTGGTAAACTTGTAAGTTATTAAACCTCTTAATCGTCCTAGGAAGGAAAATGATGAAACTCTCAAGGGAGGGTTCTCTCTTCCCTTCCCCAGGATTTGATTGAGTGATGCAAATTCTACTTGACATCCACAACATCTTGTGTTTTTATTTATCAAACGTCCAACATATTGGATATCCCCAGATGTGCCATGCAGCTGATTGAACGTTCGTACTCAAGTGAAGCTAAAGTTGTCCTTTATCACGGGTCTTGCCTCGATCTGCTGCAACAAATCCCCAATGGCGCAGCTGCACTTGTAGTTACGTCACCTCCCTATAATATCGGGAAAGCTTACGAACGTAAGATAAAGCTTGAAACATACCTAAAGCAACAGGCCCAGGTTATAAAAGAATGTGTGAGAATTCTCTCTCCGCGAGGCAGTATCTGCTGGCAGGTTGGTAATTATGTCGAAAACGGAGAAGTA
>JADFOP010000058.1 GCA_022562795.1 Nitrospinota bacterium | reverse complement strand
CTGGCCGAGGGGGTTATCGACGCTGTGGCCACTGATCACGCCCCTCACGCGGAGGCGGAGAAGGAGGTCGAGTTTGACCAGGCGGCTTTCGGCGTCGTGGGCCTCGAGACGGCCCTGCCGTTGGTGCTCCGGCTCGTCGAGGAAGGCCTCATGGGCCTCCCTGAGGCCGTCGAGCGCCTGACCTTGGGGCCGGCCCGCTGCCTGGGCCTTCCCGCCGGGACCTTGTCCGTCGGGTCGCCGGCCGATGTGGTGGTCTTTAACCCGGAAGAAGCCTGGACGGTCGAGCCTGAGCGGTTCTACTCCAGGGGCCGAAACACCCCCTTCGCTGGATGGAAGGTCAAAGGCCGGGTCTTGGCGACGATTGTTGACGGTCGGGTCGTCTACACGGCCGAGGGCGGCGTGGTGCTGTGAGTCAAGAAAAGAGCGAGACATGAGCGAGAAGGCCATCCTGGCGCTCAAAGACGGGATGATCTTCGAGGGCCGGGCCCTCGGGGCCCTCGGAGAGGCCACGGGCGAGGTGGTCTTCAACACCTCCATGACCGGTTACCAGGAGATTACGACCGACCCCTCATACAAGGGCCAGATCGTCGCCATGACCTACCCTTTGATCGGCAACGTCGGCTGCAACGAGGAAGACTTCGAGTCGGCCCGACCCCAGGTGGAGGGCTTCATCGTTCGGGAGGCCTCCAGGGCGCCTTCCTCGTGGCGCTCCCGGATGAGCTTCGACGCTTACTTGAAAGCCTGGGGCATCGTTGGAATTGAGGGCATCGACACCCGGGCTCTGACCAAGCACATCCGGACGGTCGGGGCCATGGACGGGGTGCTGTCGTCGGTGGACCTCGACCGGGGCTCACTGATGGAGAAGGCCAGGGCCGTGCCCTCCCTGATCGGAAGGGACCTCGTCCGGGAAGTCACCTGCCAGGAGCCCTACGGCTGGGAGCAGGCTCTCTGGAGTTTGAAGGACGGCTACGCCGGCCCAGGTGAAGCCCGCCACCGGGTGGTGGCCTTCGACTACGGCATCAAGCAAAACATCCTGAGAAACCTCGTGGCTCGCGGCTGCGACGTCCAGGTGGCGCCGGCCACCGCCTCGGCCGAGTGGCTCCTGGAGAGGGCCGAGACCTTCGACGGCATCTTCCTCTCCAACGGCCCCGGCGACCCGACCGGCGTGCCGTATGCCGCCGAGACGGTGGCGGCCTTGCTGGATAAGCTGGACAAACCCCTATTTGGAATATGCCTCGGCCACCAGATTATGGCGCTCGCGCTCGGCGCGAAGACCTTCAAGCTCAAGTTCGGCCACAGGGGGGCCAACCAGCCGGTCAAGGACCTCACCACCGAGAAGGTCGAGATTACGAGCCAGAACCACGGCTTCGCCGTTGACATAGAGACACTGCCGGAAGAGCTGGAGCTCACCCACGTGAACCTGAACGACGGGACCTGCGAAGGTCTCCGGCACCGGACGAGACCGGTCTTCTCCGTCCAGTACCACCCCGAGGCCTCCCCCGGCCCCCACGACGCCAGCTACCTCTTCGACCGCTTCATCGAGGCGATGGAGGAGAGGAGGGGATAAAGGCGTCGGGGTCAGGGGCGACCCCGACTACCCGGAAAAGCATTATGTTAATATATCTTGATAGCAAAGATTTAAATTCACTTGCTGATAATTCGATCTCAGTTGAAACAATCAATCGCTTCAACGATTTTCTGCTCGATCACGATGCAAAGCTAGTTTATTCGTTTATTCATATAGATGAAATGACGAGGCCACTTTACAGCGAAGGTCAATCGAATGTGATGAGCAGATGTAATTATCTTGAGAACTTGCCACACGTATGGATAAATATCTCATCTTTGAAAAAAGATGAGCTAGATGTTGCATTTATACAATATTCTCAAGGAGAGTATTGTAAGCCAATAGACCCGTTTGTACGAAGTTACATAGATACTCTTGTAGATGTATCTAGAGAAGTACGAAACTATTACCGTTCCAAGTCATTATCTGAAATGATTTGGGACCAAATGTATGGGCAGAAGTTAAATGGTTTTGACCTTGTTGCTCACCATAAAGTTCTATTTGACAGGTATGAGGATTTGATTCGCAAAGATAGAGAAACGATTCAAAGGTTTCCAAATGTTCTCACTGCAACAAAAGAACTTTTATATGACAAGGTTGTTCAGGGTTTAACAGGCGGAAGGATAAATAGCCATCATGAACTTGATGGCGAAGACATTAGGTTGAGTTTCGCTAAATACCTTTATAAGAATCCTGCTGTATGCCCAAGCCGCCGGTTAAGTTTTGAAATCTTCCACGTATTGATAAGAGATACTCGGACAAAACCACGTCCTTCGGACGTAGTCGGTGATTTCAATCATATAGAAGCCTTGCCTTATGTCGATGTCTTTACAACAGATCGAACGATTTCGCATTATGTAAAGGCATATGACGACATAGTATCAAGTAAATTTGACAGCCCAACGTATTCTCCAAAAACATACAAAAATATTAAAGAAGTTTTAGACAAGTTGGAGCGGACGAGCGTAAGACATCATGCCCAAACGTACTGACATTTCGACAATTTTAATCATCGGCTCCGGGCCCATTGTCATCGGCCAGGGCTGCGAGTTCGACTACTCGGGGACCCAGGCCTGTAAGGCCCTCCGGGAGGAGGGCTACCGGGTGGTGCTGGTCAACTCCAACCCCGCCACCATCATGACCGACCCGGAGTTCGCCGACGCCACCTACATAGAGCCCATCACGCCGGAGGTGGTCCGGAAGGTCATCGAGCGCGAAAGGCCCGATGCGCTCCTGCCCACCATGGGCGGCCAGACGGCCCTCAACCTCGCTGTCATGCTCGCTGAGGACGGTACTCTTGACGAGTTCGGGGTCGAGCTCATCGGGGCCAAGCTCGATGCCATAAAGCGCGCCGAGGACCGAGATCTCTTCAAGGCCGCCATGGAAGCTATCGGCCTCGCCGTGCCACTGAGCGGCTACGTCTCGAGCCGCGAGGAGGCATTCGAGATTATCCGCGAGATTCCCTATCCCGTCATCATCCGGCCCTCCTTCACCCTGGGCGGCACGGGCGGCAACGTCGCCCACGATGAGGAGCAGTTTATCTCCTACGTCGAGTGGGGCCTCAGCGCGAGCCCCTTCGGCCGGATTCTCATAGAGGAGTCGGTCATAGGTTGGAAGGAGTTTGAGCTCGAGGTGATGCGAGACTTGAAGGACAACGTCGTCATCATCTGCTCCATCGAGAACTTCGACCCCATGGGCATCCACACGGGGGATTCCATCACCGTGGCCCCGGCCCAGACCCTGACCGACAAGGAATACCAGCTTATGCGCGACGCCGCGGTCGCCATCATCCGCCAGATCGGGGTCGAGACCGGTGGAAGCAACATCCAGTTTGCCGTCCACCCGGAGAGTGGCGAGCTAGTGGTAATCGAGATGAACCCCAGGGTTTCAAGGAGCTCGGCCCTTGCGAGCAAGGCGACGGGTTTCCCTATAGCCAAGATTGCGGCCAAGCTCGCCGTGGGGCTCACCCTGGACGAGATTCCCAACGACATCACCAAGGAGACGCCCGCCAGCTTCGAGCCCACCATCGACTACTGTGTCGTGAAATTCCCCCGGTTCGCCTTCGAAAAATTTCCCGAGGCCGACCAGACCCTGACAACCCAGATGAAGTCGGTCGGCGAGGTTATGGCCATCGGCCGGACCTTCAAGGAGGCACTTCTGAAGGCGGTCCGCTCGCTGGAGATCGACCGCTATTCACTGACCTTCAACGGGGGTATGGGCTCGGCATCCGATGAGGAGATCACAGGCGGGCTCGCCACTCCCAACTGGGAGCGGGTCTGGTACATCGCCGAGGCGCTTAAGCGCGGCTGGTCGACCGAGGATTGCTGGCGGCTTACCAAGATCGACCCCTGGTTTCTCGCCAACATCCAGGAAATTGTGACCTTCGAGACTCGGCTGGGCGACCTTCGGGCCGGGTGGGTCGCCGCCGGGGGCCAGTCGGATGCCATCGGGGACTATCTCACGCCCGATTTATTGCGTGAGGCCAAGGTGCTTGGTGTGGCCGACGCGCTTTTGAGCCGCCTCTTTGCGACCGACGAGGTCGCCATCCGTGCGCTCCGGCGCGAGGCCGGCGTCCTCCATACCTTCAAGCTCGTCGATACCTGCGGGGCCGAGTTCGAGGCCTACACACCGTATCTCTATTCCACCTACGAGATGGAGTGCGAGGCGGCCCCCTCGGAGCGCAGAAAGATTATGATTCTCGGAAGCGGGCCCAACCGGATCGGCCAGGGCATCGAGTTCGACTACTGCTGCGTCCACGCCGTCTTCGCCCTCAAAGAGGACGGCTTCGAGACGATCATGGTCAACTGCAACCCCGAGACGGTCTCCACCGACTACGACACCTCGGACCGGCTCTACTTCGAGCCCTTGACGTTGGAGGACGTCCTCAACATCATCGAGACGGAGCGGCCAGAGGGGGTCATAGTCCAGTTCGGGGGCCAGACACCCCTCAAGCTCGCTATCCCTCTGGAGCGGGCCGGGGTTCGAATTATCGGCACGAGCCCCGAGGCCATCGACCAGGCCGAGGACCGGGAGCGGTTCAAGGTCCTGGTGGAGCGGCTGGGCCTCATGCAGCCCGACAACGGCACGGCTGCCAGCTTCTCCGACGCCTCCGAAGTGGCCCGCCGCATAGGCTATCCCGTGGTCGTGCGCCCCTCCTACGTGCTGGGGGGCAGGGCCATGGAGATCGTCTACGACGAGGAGAGCCTTGAGGCCTACATGGGCGAGGCGGTCCGGGTCTCACCAGACCACCCGATCCTCATCGATAAGTTCCTCGAGGAGGCCATGGAGGTGGATGTAGACGCCGTCTGCGACGGCCGCGAGGTGGTCATATGCGGCCTAATGGAGCACATCGAGGAGGCGGGGGTCCATTCGGGCGACAGCGCCTGTTCGCTCCCCCCCTACAGGCTTCCTGAGGCCACCTCAAAAGAGATCGCCCGCCAGACCGAGGCCCTCGCCCTGGAGCTTGGGGTTGTTGGGCTCATCAACGTCCAGTTCGCGGTCCAGAACGGCGAGGTCTACCTCCTTGAGGTCAACCCTAGGGCGAGCCGCACAGTGCCCTTCGTCTCCAAGGCGACGGGCGTCCCGTGGGCCAAAGTCGCCGCCCGCTTGATGGCGGGCGCCACGTTGAAAGAATTGGGCCTGGAGGGGGTCACCACCCCGAGCCATTATGCCGTCAAGGAGGCCGTATTCCCCTTTATAAAGTTCCCGGGGGTCGATACCGTCCTCGGCCCTGAGATGAAATCCACCGGCGAGGTGATGGGCATCGACGCCACCTTCGAAAGGGCCTTCGCCAAGGCCCAGATCGCCGCTGTGGGCCGCCTGCCTATGAGCGGCACTGCCTTTGTGAGCGTCAAGGACGCCGACAAGCCCCAGGCCGTGGAGGTCGCCCACCAGCTCCACGAGGTCGGCTTCAAGCTCATCGCCACACGGGGCACGCAGAGGGCCCTGGCCGCCGCTGGGGTCCCGGCCGAGCTTGTCCTTAAGGCCACCGAGGGGAGTCCCAACATCGTCGACGCCATGGAGGCGGGTCAGGTGGACCTAGTCATCAATACGACTCACGGCAAGCAGGCGCTCAAAGACTCTTACACCTTGAGGCGGACCGCCCTATCCCGCGACATTATTTACACCACCACCATCTGGGGGGCCGAGGCGATGGTCAAGGCCATCCGGGACCTCGTCGGGGCCCTCGAGGACGGAACATTCGGCGTGCGCTCCCTCCAGGAGCACCACGGGGGAGAAGAGTTGGAGAAGCTATGATCCGCGCCCGTGTCGTCGCCAACAGAGAGCTCGGTGGGGGCTACTACCTGCTGACGCTGGAGAGCCCCTTCGGGCCGGAAGCCGTCCGTCCGGGCCAGTTCGTCATGCTGCGCGCCCCTGGGAGGCTCGACCCTCTCCTTCCCCGGGCCTTCGCCATCTTCGACATCCGCGCCGGTGCCGACGACGGCCCGCCGATCGTCGACTTCTTCTACCACATCATCGGCAAGATAACCCGCCTAATGGCGGGCCTCGCCCCCGGCGACGAGCTGGAGGTGCTAGGCCCCCTGGGAAACTCGTTCACTGTGCCTCGGGCTACCAGGCGGGCGGTAATCGTGGCCGGCGGGGTGGGCCTAGCCTCCGTGCTGCTACTCGCCCGCGCAATAGAGAAGGCCAATCGGCGCCGCCGGGACGATAGTACTATCGAGCCCCTGCTCATCTTTGGTGCGCGCACCCACGAACAGATAGTCTATCGGGAGGCGTTCGAAGCGGTCGGGTGCCCGGTTCTGGTCACCACCGAAGACGGCTCCCTCGGAGTGCAGGGGCGCGTGACCGACGCCCTTGCGGGCCTGCTCGCCGTCCGTAGCGGCCAGGAGGACGGCCTCATGCTCTACGCCTGCGGCCCCGAGGGGATGCTTCGGGCCGTGGCCTCCCTCGCAGGGAGTCACAAGGTTCCTTGCCAGGCCTCGCTGGAGGCCCGCATGGCCTGCGGGTTCGGCATCTGCCTCGGCTGTGTCGTGAACATTCGCGGCGGCAAGCGGGGCCAGCCAGAGGCAAACGGGGGCCGATACGAGCGGGCCTGTATCGAAGGCTCTGTCTTCAACGCCCTGGAGGTCAACTGGGATGGATCAGCCCACTACTGAGAGCCCCATCGCGCCCGATCTAACGGTCGAGATAGCTGGGATTAAGCTCAAAAACCCGGTCATGGCCGCGAGCGGCACCTTTGGCTACGGTGACGAGGCCATGCCGTATATGAACCTCGCCGCCCTGGGGGCCATCTGCACCAAGGGCCTGGGGCTTAGGCCCCGCGCTGGCAACGTTCCGTCGAGGATCGCCGAGACGGCCGCAGGGATGCTCAACTCGATCGGGCTGCAGAACATCGGGGTCAGGGCCTTCGAGCGCGACAAGCTCCCGCTGCTTACCAGCGTCGGGGTTCCAGTGGTCGCAAACTTCTACGGCCACACTCTTAGGGAGTTCACCGCCGTGGCCCGCCGCCTCGGGGCCATGGAGGGGGTGGCCGCCCTGGAGGCCAACATCTCTTGCCCCAATATCGATAAGGGAGGCTTCGAGATCGCTCACGATCCCAGAGAGACCCACCGCTTCGTGGCCGCCGCCCGGCGCGCCGCTCCTGATAAACCCCTCATCGTCAAGCTCTCGCCCAACGTGACCGACATTACCGAGACCGCCAGGGCCGCCGTCGAGGCCGGGGCCGACGCGCTATCGGTCATCAACACCATCCTTGGGATGGCCGTCAACGTGGAAAAGCGCAAGCCCGAACTCTCAAGCGTCACCGGGGGCCTCTCGGGGCCCGCCATCAAGCCTGTTGCGTTGCGGATGGTCTGGGAGGTCGCCCGCGCCGTCGAGGCGCCTGTCATCGGCATCGGCGGCATTATGACGGGCGAGGACGCCGTCGAATTTCTCCTCGTCGGGGCGAGCGCAGTCCAGGTCGGCACCGCAAACTTCGCCAACCCACGTGCTTGCGAGGAGGTCGTCGCCGGCATCGAAGCCTACTGCCGCCGCCACCGTGTCAAAAAAGTCACCGACCTCGTAGGGGCGCTAGAGGTTTAGATCGAGCAGGGGATAGTTTTTCTTGCGGGTCATTCCACCGATAGTTGGTGTACTCTACCTGGGCGCAGCCTGGGGATTGGAATATCTCCTTCCAAACATCCGTATCATTAGTTTGTCTTATCACCGGATTGGCCTGGTCCTCATCGGGGCAGGTATGGTGCTTGCGGTCTGGTCTGTCCTCTTATTTAAGAGGGCGCGCACGCCGATCGATACGTTCGACACACCGACGGCCCTCGTAGTGGACGGTCCCTTTCGGTTCAGCCGAAGCCCGATGTATGTAAGCCTCACCGTCGTTCTCTCGGGGATCGCCGTCTACCTGGGGACCCTCCCGTGGTTTCTCGCACCTATTGCGTTTGCACTCACGATGAATGCTTCGCACATCCCCCGCGAGGAGAGAAACCTGGAGCGACAGTTCGGCCAGGCGTACCTGGACTACAAAAATCGCGTCAGGCGGTGGTTGTAGGTTTTGCGGTAGGTTGATGAGGGTCTATTCTTTCTCCACCGACTCGTAGATAGAGGTGATGTATTCTTCGGAGGCGCCCCGATGGCGCATCTCGGAGATGTGCTTCTGGCGGGTCAGGCCCGGTATCATTGGCTCGCACCCTCCCTCGGCGGCCAGCACCTCACGGGCCTTGATGAGATCAAGGAGCCGTTCCCTTTTAGGGTCGTTCGTCTTCCCCCTCAAGGATTTGATTCCCTCTTTCTCTTTGGCAGGCTCGTCCATTCTTTGATATATTTCCGCGGCATTCAAAGGTGCGACCTTAGGCGTGTGTGTACTAACCATACCACATCCTGTATATTGGCACCAACGTGATGAAGGTTTTTTCTCAACGGGTTGTAGAAGGCAGGTAAGGATTATTTCATGGCGAAGAAGCAAAAGGCATGGGCAGGGCGGTTTGCAGAGCCGACAGATCCGCTTATCGAGGAATTCACATCGAGCATCGGCTTCGACCGCAAGCTCGCCCGCCACGACATCGCCGGCTCGATCGCCCACGCCCGGATGTTAAAGAAGGTGGGGCTGCTCAAAGCCGGTGAGGCCCGCCAGATTGAGAATGGTCTGAAGACCATCGGGCGGGAGATCGCCGAGGGGTCCTTCGCCTTCGACCCCTCCGACGAGGACATCCACATGGCTGTCGAGGCCGGCCTCATTGAGACAATTGGCCCCGTCGGAGGCAAGCTCCACACTGCCCGGTCACGAAACGACCAGGTGGCGACTGCGCTTCGGCTCTATCTTAGGGAGGCGGTCGATGAGGTCGTCCAAGGAATTGAGGCCCTTCAGCTCGCCCTGGCTAAGAAAGCCAAGGCGCACATGGGGACCGTTATGCCCGGCTACACCCACCTCCAGCGGGCCCAGCCGGTCTCCTTGGCCCACCACCTCATGGCCCACTGGGAGGCCATGGAGCGCGACCGGGCCCGCTTCGGCGATTGCCGAGGCCGCATCAACGTCCTGCCGCTGGGAGCGGCGGCCTTGGCGGGAACGAGCTTGCCCATCGACAGGAAGTTCGTCGCCCGCGAGCTCGGCTTTCGCTCCGTTGCCTCAAACAGCATCGATGCGGTGGCCGACCGGGACTTCGTCGTCGAGTTCCTTTCGTGCGCAGCGCTCGCCATGACGCATCTCTCCCGCATCGCCGAGGAGCTGATCCTCTGGTGCTCGGCGGAGTTCGGCTTCGCGCGGCTGCCCGACGCCCTCTGCACCGGCTCTAGCCTGATGCCGCACAAGAAGAACCCCGACGCGCCGGAGCTCATCAGGGCAAAGACGGGCCGGATTTTCGGCGGTCTGGTGGCCATGCTCACGGTGCTCAAGGCCTTGCCTTTGAGCTACAACCGTGACCTCCAGGAGGACAAAGAGCCGGCCTTCGACGCCGCCGATACATTGAATGCCTGCCTCGCCGTGACGGTCCTCTGCATCGAGGGGCTCGAGGTCGACGAAGCACGCATGGCCGAGGCGGCCGGGGCCGACTTCCCGGCTGCTGTGGAGCTCGTAGACCGCCTTGTGGAGTCGGGGGTTCCCATGAGGGAGGCTCATGTTATTGTCGGGCGCCTGGTACGCTCCTGCCTTGAGGCTGGCCTCGGCATGGCCGACCTTTCCTCGGAGGAGCTGGCCCGCCACCACCCGGCCCTGGCCGGTGTTCGGCCCGAGGAGCTGACGGCCGAGGCGAGCCTTGCAGCCAAGCGCTCGGAGGGCTCTGCGGCCCCGTCGGAGGTGGCCCGTCAGGTGCGCCGGGCGCTACGTCGGGCAAAGCGGTGAACCGGGGCGAATGTAGGGGTGGAGCCTTTCCGGCGGAGAGAGCC
>JADFOP010000057.1 GCA_022562795.1 Nitrospinota bacterium | reverse complement strand
GTTTCTCATCATAAGGTTGCGATACGGCGTCCCTATGCCGCACCTTTTCCGCGATCCAGTAGAGGTCATGAAAGCCCCACTGTACCTTGGGGTTGCCCAAAAAATTGGTTTTGTACTTTGGTGTTTTTCCGCAGCGATTTGCCTTTTTAGTTTCGTGGTGCTTAGGAATGATCTGCACAATCGAGAATGGTCGTACTTCTTCCTCTGCTCAGGCTTGATAACGTCCGTTCTTCTTATTGATGATTATTTCCTCATGCATGAATTCTTAACTCGCTACTCCCAAATTGCTGAAAAGGTAATTCTCTCCTTATATGGAATTATAGTAGCCCTTTACCTGATACGCTTTAGTAAAACATTGCTTAACACGGAATATCTTCTTTTGCTCATTGCTTTCGGTTTCTTTGGGTTTTCAATAATGATCGATCTAGAACTAGTTTATTTCCCCGGGGGGACCTTCGCTGAAGATGGGACCAAGCTCTTTGGTATTGCCAATTGGTGTGCCTATCATACAAGAGCATGTTTAAAGCAGATCAAATTGTCGACGATTGTTTCAGCACACCTAGGTCAATGAGGCGAAGAAACCGTCTTCTACCATCCAAACGTGGCTTTTCCCGAAGGCCTGAGACCTGGTGCGCCCCGAGGGGTCCTTCCTTGCGAGCCGGACCCTGCTGATGAGGCCCTGAAGGTGACTAGAACTCTCGAACGCAATTTTCGGAAGCTCTATATTCATTCTCTGGGTTTGTCCTTCCGTGTCATGGACTTGTTCATTGGCACCTGGATAGGCTTCCTAGGCCTATCCCGAGAGCTGATTCGTCCCATCTGCCTCTCCTTGACCTATTCGACAACGGTCCATCATTATGTAATGTATTCCCGCGCTCCCGGCGTTGCGCCAAGCCTCTCAGGAAATTCAAGCTGCTTGTGGTTGGAGTTGGTGTTGGCGGCAGACTGGTGACCGGGATACGTGCCAAGTTTACAAAATCGGGGTCCTGGCACACACCATGAGCAGTATGGGCCGAGAGACCGTGGGTTGTATTTGGTTAAGAGCTTCCCGGACAATGTAGGCTGAAAAAGAGGGCTGAACGTGGGCTACTTAAGGAATGATCACGGGTTAGAGGCGAGGCCACGTACTGTGATACGCATCCCGGAAAGGGCTATTCTGGCCCTTCTTAGACGAACCCTAGGCAGGCCTAAATCGCCTCCTGCTCGTGTAAATAAAATCCTGGTAACTTTGGTAGCGGGAATAGGGGACTGCCTTCTGGCCACACCTGCCCTCCGCGCCCTTCGCAAATGCTACCCCGATGCTCGCATCGTCCTACTTGTAAACCGCCGGGCGGAGGATATCCTGGAAGGATGGTCGGCGGTTGATGCTATTGTTCCGCTCGACATCGACCTCCTTATCTACGGAAAGCGGTGGGGCTGGTGTCGCCCCGAGGGTCTGCGCCACCTCTGGCAGACCTGGCAACGGCTTCGGCGTGAGCGCTTCGATCTGGCCGTCAATTTCGTGCAGATCTCTTCTCTTCGAGGCGCCTTGCTGATGGGATTTCTGCTAAAGTCCATCGGAGCGACCTACCGGGCCGGACGGGATACCGACGGGCGGGCAGCGGCCTTCCACGTTCGGACATCTGAGGGTTGGCCCGACTCCCGCAATGCGGTCGTACTGAACCTGGCCTTGTTAGAAGCCCTCGGATGTGCTGCGGACTCTGGCCCACTGACGATACCGCTGTCTCAAGAAAGTCGCCGAGCCGCCGACACTTTCCTGGCCGCCCACGGGCCGCCAAGTCGCCCGCTCATCGCCATACACCCTTGGGTCAAAGACTCCGGTCGCCAATGGCCCCTCTCCTCCTGGGCCCAGTCGGCCGAAGCGCTGTCGGACATCCACGGAGGGACGTTTGTTATCCTCGGCGGGCCTCAGGATGCTGAAGCGGCCAAGAGTTTCGCTGACATGCTCCCTGGCAACGCCATCGTCGCGGCCGGAGGTCTTCCCCTTCGAGCGGCGGCGGCCCTTCTCCAAAAGTGTGATCTTTTTCTCGGTGTGCTCTCAAGCCCTCTCCATATCGCCGCAGCGGTCGGCACCCCCATCGTCGCCTGCTATCCTACCGAACTCCTCCAAGCCTATGCACCGTATACCGACCCGGCCCTCTATCGGCTGCAGGCGCCCGAATCTGCCGGAGCCCCATTGTCCCAAATCTCCTCGGAGGCCGTCATAGAAGCAGCGGAAGAGCTCCTCGCCCGAGACAAATCCCCACCCCCAATTGAGGTTCTGCCCTGGTACGAGGCTACAAAAGATAGACCTGAATCCAAGCCCTTGAAGGTCGCCCACATCATCACCCGTCTCGACCGGGGCGGCTCAACCGATAACACCCTCCTGACGGTTCTGGGCCTCGATCCGGCTCGCTACCGTGTAACCCTCGTTACAGGCATGACAACGTTTCCCTCGCCCCTTGTGCGCCGCCTGAAGGAGCGCCCTGACATCACGGTTCGCTTTCTTCCGAGCCTCCTTCGGGCCATCCGCCCCCTGGCTGACCTGCAGGCCTTTTGGGCCCTTTATCGGATGTTCCGGCGCGAACGGTTCGATCTAGTACACACCCACTCCTCCAAGGCGGGCATCCTGGGCCGGTGGGCTGCCCGGCTGGCTGGCTGCCGACACCTGGTTCACACACCCCACGGCCACGTCTTTACCGGATACTACCGGCCCGCCCTCTCTCGGCTCTTCGTCTACGCCGAGCGCCTAACGGCTCATATCACCAACACCATCATCACGCTCACGCCCATAGGCGTAGAGGAGCATGTGGCTTGGGGGATCGCCCCTAAGGAGAAGTTCAGGGTCATCCCTAGTGGGGTGGAGTTGGAGGGTTTTGGCTCCCTCCCAGCCGAGGAGGGGCCAGCAGTGCGGGCCACGTTGGGCCTGCCTCAAAGCGGGCCTGTCGTGGGCAGCGTCGGGAGACTGGACCGGGTCAAAGGCTACGACCAACTTGTCGAGGCGTCGGCCATAGTGCTGCGGGACAGACCTGACGCCTGGTTTGTGGTCGCGGGCGATGGACAGGAACGAAGGGCCCTGGAGGATCAAGCCCGCCGCCTGGGTGTGGCCGAACGGTGGCTCTTCCTCGGCTGGCAGGAGCGTCTAGAACCCCTCTACCACGTCTTTGACCTCTCGGTACTCCCATCCCGGAACGAGGGGATGGGCAGGGCCGCCGTCGAAGCGCTTGCTTGCGGCCGACCGGTGGTGGCAACAGCCGTGGGAGGCTTGCCGTCGGTCGTCGAAGACGGGGTCACAGGTTTACTCGTCCCACCAGAAGATCCCCAGGCCTTGGCAAGCGCCATCCTCCAGCTCCTCGAAGACGAGACCGCCCGCCGCAGGATGGGGGAAGCCGGGCCCCAGCGGGTTCGGGAACGCTTTTCACACCAGGTTATGCTCGACGGGATTGATCAGGTCTATAGAGACCTCCTCAACTCTCCGTGCTAGGCCAAGGTATGAGGAGGACTGTCGCCACCAATGCCGCTTTGACCCCGTAGCCTAGGCCGGCTAGTAGAACCCCCAACAGCCCGAGATAAACCGCATTGTTGATGGCCCGTCCGATGGCTACGGTCTTGATTTTGCCCAACCCTCTCTTCGCCGCCCCACGCCGGGAGGATATTAGCAATTGATTTACAGCAGGTTCCTCTTAGAGCTAGCCACTTGCCCCCCGGCTTGGTATACTACGAGACAAAAGTGCCTTTATGAGGCGCTGGACCGCTTAGCGAGGACCGTTTATTCACCACTAGCCCACCTATGATTGTTGCTATCCACCAACCTCACTACCTCCCCTGGCTTGGCTACCTGGATAAGCTTGACAGGGCTGATGCCTTTGTCGTACTCGATACGGTCCAGTTTGTCAGGCGGGAGCACCAGAACCGCAACCGCATCAGGACGGCCGACGGCTGGACGTGGCTCACAGTTCCGGTCAAGAGCGCTTACAAAGCGCCCCTGCTCGAGGTCACCATCGACAACGAGCAGACATGGAGCCGGAAGCACCTACAAGCGCTCAAGCTCAACTACGGCCGCGCACCTCACTTTATGGAGCACCTGCCCTTCCTTACCGACACCTATGTCAAGCTATGGCCAAAGCTCGTAGAACTCTGCCTCCATACCCTAACATACCTCAAGGAAGCCTTTGGTATCGTGACCCCAGTACACCTGGCCTCATCCTTTGAAACCCATCAGGAGCCCACGGCACGGCTTATTGACCTCTGCAAGGCCCTGGAGGCAGAGACCTACCTCGCAGGCGTGGGGGGAAGAAACTATATGGATATGAAAATGTTCGAAGAAGCGAAGATCGCCGTCGAGTTTCAAGAGTTTACACACCCGGTCTATCCCCAATGTTTTGAACACTTTGAACCCGCTATGGCCGCCATTGACTTGCTCTTCAACTGCGGAAAGGGAGGATTTGAGTTGGTCCGCCGAGCCAGGGAGACTCTCCTGTGAACATCTTAGCCGTAGGCGCTCATCCTGACGACATCGAGTTCGGCTGCGGCGGCACCCTCATCAAGTACACGCGCCAAGGCCACAAGGTCTACCTCCTCGTCGCGACACATGGGGATCAAGGCGGCGATGGAAATGTGCGGGCTAAGGAGCTCAGGCGCTCGGCCCAGATTATGGGTGCTACGGACCTGTTTATCTTCGAATACCCGGACACCAAGCTGCCTCTTGACAAAGAGCTGATATCTCGCATCGAGGATGTCATCAAAGTCGTCAGCCCCAACATCATTTTCGTCCACTATTTTGACGACACCCATCAAGACCACCGCGCCCTCTCTAAGGTCACCACCTCCGCTACTCGATACATCAAGAACGTCTTATTCTACGAGGTCCCCACGACACAAAACTTCGCCCCCACCGTGTTCACCGATATAGAGAATGAGCTAGAGGATAAGCTCGCCTGTCTGGAGGCCCACGCCTCTCAGGTGACGAAGACCAACATTGAGGGGCTTACGATTGTGGACTTCGCTCGCTCGGCAGCGCATTTCCGAGGCATCCAGGGTCGAGTGAAAAATGCCGAAGGGTTTATCCCGCTTCGCCTTTTTGTAAACGTGGACTAGGACCTGGGGCCACGGCCGCCTATGACTTCTACTGAGAGGACCACCTACTATTCGGTACTGGGCTTGTTAATAGCCCTCCTGCTTCCCTACACAAAACACCTCCTCACTGCATGGGGCCTCAGGTCGGCCTACATCCTCGGCTTATCCTTCGCCATCTCCTATCTCCTGACCCCAGTGGTCCGCTCCGGGGCCTCGGCCCTCGATGTCGTAGATATCCCAAGCTCCAGGAAGGTGCACGTCCATCCGACGCCGCTGATGGGAGGCCTGGCCATTTATATCGCTTTCACGTGCTCGATTTTCGCCAACTTCCTCTTCATCCCGCAGATCAAGGGTATCCTTATCGGAAGCACGATTGTCGTCGTCATAGGGGTCATCGACGACGTTGTAGGCGTAGGTGCCCGGACCAAGCTCGCCGCCCAGCTAGTGGCAACAGCCATTGTCATGGCCAGCGGGGTGACCCTCGTCCTGATTCCCCAGGCCTGGATAGGCAGCACGCTGGTCAACGGCGCACTCACGATTATTTGGATCGTCGGTATCACGAACGCCATGAACTTCTTCGACGGAATGGACGGTCTCGCCCCGGGGCTGGCCGCCGTCATTTCTTTCTTCTTGGGGATCCTGGCCTTCCAGACCAACCAGCCCTACCTTGGATGGCTGGCAATCGCCATCTTCGGAGCCTCGGTCGGCTTCATGCCCTACAACTTTCGGTTCAACGGGCCCGCAACCATCTTCCTGGGCGATACCGGGAGCACCTTCCTCGGCTTCGCCCTGGCCTGCTTGGCAGTGCTGGGTGAGTGGGCGCACCAAAACCCCATTGTCTCCATTTCCGCTCCTTTGCTCATATTCAGCGTGCTCATTTTCGATATGTTCCATACCACAATAGCCCGGTTCTACACTGGAAAGATCTCGACCATAAGGGAGTGGTTGGAATACACGGGAAAGGACCATCTGCACCACCGTCTGGCGGAGGTGCTCGACAGCCCGCGCCAGAGCGTGCTGTTCATTTTACTGCTGTCCTTCTGTCTGGGACTGACCTCCACGGTCCTGCGCAATGCTCAAACGAGGGACGCCTTACTGCTGATTGTCCAGGCAGTCGTGATTCTACTACTGGTGACCATCCTGGAGAACGTGACCCGTTGGAGACGGGAGAACGACAAAGAGCGACAATCCCCCGTATCAACCGAAGGGGAGCACACGGTTTCGTCTGTGGCGCCTGACGAAGCCGAGGATGATGCCCCATGAAGGTTATGATAACCGGAATTACCGGTTTCGCCGGCCGCCACTTGGTGGAGCTGTTAATTGAGATGGAAGGCTTGGATATCTACGGGATTAGGTGCTGGAGGAGACATTGTGCGATTTTCTGGACTACTGGCGCAGAGTCATCGCCAATAAGCCAGAGGCATAAGTAAGACCACCCGGCCAAAGTATCGTGACCATGATTCCAAAGCTGTTCAGGGCGGTGAGAGGCCTGACGGCCCGGGAGGGCATTGCACGGGGCTTCTACCAGCCTCGTGTCCGGCACCGCGCAGCCCTGGCCCTTGTTGGCGCCTCAGGCCGATTCCTTGAGATTGGCTGCGGCAGAGGGTTCTTCTTAGAAGAGCTTGCCCTCACCGCACCTAATCTCTATACGGTGGGGATCGACAACGCCACGGACCAGCTTCGCTCCTTCACGCGAACCTACCTGGACAATCATGGAGGCACCGCGGCCCACTTGGTGAGCGCCAGGGCCGAAGCTCTCCCTTTCCCGGACGGGACCTTTGAAGCGGCCTCCTGCTTAAACACCCTTTACAACCTACCTTCCATGGCCGTCATACGCACCTTTTTGCTGGAGATGGCCCGCGTCCTCAAGCCCGGCGGCCGCTGCCTGATAGACATCAGGAACCGATGGAACCTCCCAACCGTCTTGAGGTTCCGACTCCTGCATTGGCACGATCCCACTCTTCCCCATCGCCTCAAGACTTACTCAACCTCAGAGCTGGAGGGGGCCCTTGAGGGGACGGGGCTCCACCCTGTACGGCTCCACCGAATCGGGCTCCTAAAAAGCCCTTTCTGCCCTGTGATCTTATTCGAGCTGGAAAAAAAAGGCGGGTAGGGAGCCTAGCCCTTCTTATCTAAACCTCCAGGAACTTGGGATAGGCCGTCAGGTTGCGGCAGCCACCAACCTCCACCACAACTATGTCCTCGACCCGGATGCCGCCATTGCCGGCGTAGTAAAGGCCCGGCTCCACAGTCACCACCATCCCCGCTCTGAGGATTTCGGGGGCCTTTGAGATTCGTGGGGGCTCATGAATCTCGAGACCGAGGCCGTGGCCGGTGCTGTGGAAGAACCCCTGCATACGACCGTCCTGCTCACCCGTGGAAAAGCCCTTGGCCTCAAATAGGTCGAGGATCGCCTGGTGGATGGCCTGCGCGTCAAACCCGTCGCGGATGCGCCCGAAGGCGAGCTCCATCGCCTCCAGAATCGCCTCGTACATGGCCCGCTGAGCATCGGTGGCCGGGCCTTTGATAACTGTGCGTGTGATATCGGCATAGTATCCTGTAGTGAGGCAACGGGGAAAGATGTCGATGACGATAGGTTCCCCAGCCCGCAAGGGCCCAGAGCCCCGCTCGTGTGGATCGACAGCCTGCTCGCCGCCGGCCACGATAGTGTGGGCGGCCAGGCACTCGTGGTCGAGAAGGTGGCGGCCGATCATCCGCTTGATGGCCTCCGAGGTTAGGGGGCCACCGTCTGAAGCGAGCAGGGCGCCATTTTCCGCCACCTTGGCTTCCCGTACGGCTCCGATGGCCGCATCGAGGGCCGCCTCGGTGCTCCGTAAGACCCGAGTGATTTCTTCCACCTCCTCGGAAGACTTGAGCAGCCGACCCTCGAAGAATGGCCCTGCCTTGACCCGCACTTCGTAGCCCCGCAGCCTGAGGCCGTCAGCGTACTCCACGCCGAGGGCCCCGGGCACCATGAGCCTTGCGACCCCCAATTCCTTGAGCAGCAGGTCGAGGGCGTCGAGGAGCTTCGGTTCATCCAGCCCAGAGGCCCTGGCCTTCTTGGTCCATTCCGACTGGGCCACCACGTTATCAGCCTTTGCCTCGGACCTGGCCCGGTCGAGCTCTAGGTCGCTCACCATGACGTAGGTCGCCCCAGCGACCTCCACGTAGACAAATGGATCGGGAGCAAAGAAGCGGGTGGCGTAGTAGATATTGGCGTCTGCCTCACTCGCACCGATGAGTAGCCTGGCGTCGGCTTCCTCCTCACCGGGGTGCTGCTGGTGTCTCATCACCCTACCTCACGGTGAACATCACTGGATAATGGCCCCGCCGTCGCTGAGAAGAAGCCTTACCGACGGAACTTAAAACGGGCCTATAGTGCACCTCTGCCCTCACACGTGCGCCACTATAGTCAATCGAGGGGCCTCCCTCAAGCCAGAAAGTTTTAGAAGGAGAGCCTTGTGCGTTACAAATGAAACGAACTGAATTATAATGAAAACGACTGTGAGATTCTATGCCTCGTTGAGAGGCCCACCGTTGGCCCGCCAGACCAGTACCGGCGCCCGTCGGGGATCGTTGTAATCGGTTGAAATAGTTATGGAACAAGGAACGCTTCTCATCGTTGGGGGAGCCGGTTACATAGGCTCCCACATTGTCCAAGAGCTGACCAAGGCAAATATCCCGTGCATAGTTCTTGACGACCTCTCCACCGGCCATCGAGAGGCCGTCAGGGACGTCGAACTCGTAGTGGGCAGCGTTACCGACTCAGACCTACTCGACTCCATCTTTCGGAACCGCCCCATCTCCGGGGCCGTCCACCTGGCCGGCCCCACCGCGGTGGGTGATTCCATGGAAGATCCGCTTCCCTACTACGAGGTCCATGTGGTGGGGACCCACACCCTGGTTGCTGCAATGCAACGCCACGGGGTGCCCAATTTGGTCTACTCCTCTTCCTCGGCGGTCTACGGTAATCCCACCGAGGTTCCCATCCCGGAAGACCATCCCCTGGAGCCCATCTCCCCGTACGGTCGATGCAAGCACATAGCCGAGCAACTCTTACGGGACGCCGATGCGGCCTACGGCCTACGATCGGTAAGCTTGCGGTACTTCAACGCAGCGGGGGCCAACTGGGAGGATGACCTCGGCGAAGACCACGACCCGGAGACCCATCTTATTCCCAGAATTCTGCGGGTAGCCCAGGCCGCCGCCGCACACGGGGACGGCCGCCGTGAGTCCGCCCCTGAACCCATGCAAATTTACGGGGACGATTACGCCACCCACGACGGCACCTGTGTTAGGGACTACATCCACGTGGTGGACCTGGCAAGAGCCCATCTCCTAGCCATGGATTGGCTGGCTCAAGGAGGGGCCACTACTAGCATCAATCTCGGTACCAAGAAAGGCGCATCAGTCAAGGAGGTGGTCGCGGCTGTAGAAACTGCCAGCGGCATCGCCATTCCCGCCGAGGTGGCGTCGCCATTCCCGCCGAGGTGGCGGCATGACCGACCTCACCGATCTCGATATTACCGCGTTGGCGCCGTTGATCCGAGGTGACCGAGGCGTTCTTCTCGGGCTCGGCCGAGCTGGCCAAGCATCCCTTGCCTATCAGGACCACCTTTCGCGATCCCTGATGCGCACTAAGTCACTACTGGGACTGGCGCGCGCCAATGCCGGAACCGGCAATGCGGCCGCATCCCGCGAAACTTATACCGCACTTGCGGATATCTGGCACAACGCAGACTTGGATCTGCCGGCACTTAGCGAAGTCAGCGACCAAGTGACTCCCTGATCGATCCCCAAAGACAGATATTCGCTTTCCTCAACCGGCCGTCGGCTGGATGGCCGTACGACGGCTCGCGGACCAGACTGATTCAACCAATTGATCGGACGGGACACTAGGGGCTGCTTGATCTGCATAAAAAGGGGTGATGCCAGGCCCAGTTAGCTTGCTCGCGGAGAATCCCACGAGAGAAAGCCCATGGCCGTTCCAAGCCTGCTGAAGCTCACCGTCGGTCAGTGTGGCGGGCCTTCGATCTCACGGTCAAGCGCG